>LJKK01000004.1 GCA_001421185.1 Methanomassiliicoccales archaeon RumEn M1 | reverse complement strand
TGGGCGCCGGCTGCGGGGCCGGCTCGGCCGAAGCGGACTGGAATGTCTGTATGGTCGGTTCGGCCGGGCGGTCGGGCTTCATGACCTGCTCCGCGATCCTGATGGCGCGCTCCGACATGGCGTCGCGGTTGGTGGGCCGGGACCTCGCCTTGGCCCGGGTGTCGGTCTTCTCAGCGTCGGCCAAGCGCTTCTGCGCCCATCTCTTCTGGATGGCAAGGCGCTGCTCCTCGGTCTCGATGACGTCCGAATCGTCCACCTCGGCCTTCGACCCGTCGACGAAGCTCAGGGGCGTGTGGCATCGGGGGCACTCGAGCACCTTGGTGCACTCCATGCAGAAGAGGGTGCCGCAGTTGGGGCACACCGTCACGGCCGGTTCGCCGTGGAAGATGCAGTTGCGTCGGTTGTACTTGTCCGTGTTGGGATAGTACTTCACGGTGATGGCCTTGGAGCGGTCCACCTGGGGCGGAGCGGCCTCGGCCTTCCTTCGGTTTCTGAAAAGTCCCATCTCTTCATTCTCCATCTTGCGGGTCGGAGCCCACGACGTTCGTTCCGCTGGTGTCTCTGCCGGGGGCTCGTCCATCTCGGGGACGGCTTCCCTCGCCTGTGCACGGGGGGGCGGCGACGGCTTCGATCTGATGACGGGAGCCTCGACCGCGTTCATCATGCTGACCAGGCGGCGGGCGGTGTACAGCCCGATGCCCAGGTTCTCCATGAGGGCGAGGGTGGAGCGGCTTCCGGAGGGCAGCGCCATGGCCGCCCGGAGTAGCTTCTCCGTCCGCTTGTCCGGACGCTCCTCGGGAAAGTCCATGCCGTTGACCTTCTCGATGTAGGCCAGGACCTTCTTGGCGCGCCCCACGTCGCGGTCGGGCATGCACATGAAGGTCTCGGCCAGGCGCAGTCCCTGCCTGGTATAGTTAGGATTGCCGAGGGTGGCGAGCAGCACGTCCCGGGACAGCTCCTCGTATGCCTGGAACGTCTCGTCGTCCATGGAATCGATGTCGATCGGTTCCTTGGCCTGCAGGTACGTGGTCACGGCGTCCAGGGATGAGAAGGGCAGGCCGCATTCCTTGAACGCCTCCTCCCTCGTCACCCTGCGGTTCTGGCGATATTCGAACTCCAGCACCTTGGCCGCATAGATGCTTATGTCCCTCTCCTTGAGCTTCTGGGACAGCGCGGCCATGCTCTCCTGGGCCGAAGGCAGGGCGGGGTCGAGCTCCAGCGCCCGATCGAGCGCCCGCTTGGCCTGGTCGAGCTTGTCCATGCGCATCAGGATGCGGCCCTTGCCGCTCCAGGCGAACTTGTCCTTGGGCTCGTTGGCCAGCACGGTGTCGAAGCAGCGGAGGGCCTCCTCGTCCTCGCCCAGCTTCTCCAGCAGGGCGGCCTGGTTCAGCCACGCGCGGTTATTGGTGCTGTCCAGCTTGATGGAGCGGCCCAGCGAGCGGACCGCTTCCTCCACCTTGCCCATCTTGGCCTGCACGATGCCGATGCGCATCCACAGGGCCGCGTCGTCCTCCTCGAGCTCGGCGGCGCGCATGTAGGAATCAAAGGCCTCCTCCGACCGCCCGAGCTCCTCCTCCGCCCGGCCCTTGGAGCGCAGCAGGGTGGCGGTGACGGCTCCCAGCTCCAGCGCCCGCTGGTAGCACTCCACCGCCTTGACCTTGTCGCCGGTCTTGAAATGAACGTTGCCCTTGTACTTCCAGACCTCCCCGTTCTGGGGGTCGATCTCCAGCGCCCGGTCCAGGGCCTTGGTGGCCTCTCCGTAGCGGCCCTGGGTGGCCAGGGCGCGCCCGCGGTCCATGTGGAACGATGCATTGGACGGGTCTCCCTGGACCGCCTGGTCGAAGGCCTTCAGCGCGCCGTCGGGGTCGCGGCCCATCAGGAGGGCGCGGCCCTTGTTGTCCAGCATGATGAGGTCGGAGGGGTCGAGCTTCCATCCCTGGTCGAAGGCCTGGGCCGCCTGGGAGTACTGCTCCAGCTGCATCAGCGCCAGCCCCAGGCGGTTCAGGACGGCGCGGTCCGAGGGGTCCGTCCGCAGGGCGTACTGATACTCGGTGGCCGCCTCATCGGTCCTTCCCAGGGCCGAGAGGGCGTCCCCCCGGTCCACGTGGGCATCCTTGCTCAGGGGATCGATCTGCAGCAGCAGGTCGCAGACCGCGACCGTTCCCTCGTGGTCGCCCTTGGCGATGAGGACGTCCTTCTTGCGCTCCAGCGTCTCGATGTCGCGCGGCTCGTCGTCCAGCACGCGGTCGTACGCCCGGATGGCATCATCGTTGAGGCCGATCTCGCGGAACGCGGCGGCCTTCTCCATGAAGGCCCGCTTGTTGCGCGGGTCCAGCCGCAGGACCTGGTCGGCCACCGAGATCATCTCCTCGTACTTGCCCATGCCCTTCAGGGCGGCCATCTTCGATTCCAGCAGGTCGACGTCCTTGGGGCCCAGGGCGAGCGCCTTGTCGAAGGAGGCGACCGCTTCCGAGTACAGGCCGACGCGCAGCAGGGCCTTGCCCCTCTGGACATGGGCATAGCGGTTCTTCGGGTCCAATCGTATGACCTGCTCGAACGCCTCAATGGCCATGCTGTAGCGCTCCTGCAGCACCAGGGCCACGCCCATGCTGGTCCATATGTTGAAGTCGTTGGGGTCGAGCTTCAAGGCCTGCTCGTACGACACCACCGCTTCCTGCGGGCGGTCGTCGGACACCAGGGCAAGGCCGCGCGACCACCACAGCAGCCGGTTGGCCGGATCGAGGGATATCGCCCGCGCCAGCGCCTCGGCGGCCTCGGCGAACCTTCCCATGGCGTACAGCGCATCGCCCTTGATGCTCCAGAACTCGGGCTCCTGAGGGAACAGCTGGGTACCGGAGATGGCCTTGTTCAGGGCCTCCTCGTACTTCTTCTGCGAGTACAGCACCATGGTCAGATCGCGGAACGCGTCCTGATTGGCCGGCTCCTCCCGCAGCACGTCCTGGTAGACCTTCACGGCCTCGTCCTTGCGCCCCAGGCGGTCCAGGGCCACACCCATGTCCACCATGGCGACCGTGTTCTTGGGGTCGAGCTCGAGGATCCTCTCGGCGGTGGCGAGGACGTCGCGGTCCTTCTCCAGGCCCTTGTACGATTCCTTGATGGCGATGAGGGTGGCCAGCCGGTCGTCGTGGGACTTGAGCGCCCGTTCCAGCACCTTGAGGGCCTCCTGGAACCGCATGGCCTTGTTATAGGCCACGCCCAGCGCGTACAGGGTCTCGCCGTCGTTGGGGCGCTGCTCCAGCAGGGCCTCGCACTCCTTGACGGTGTCGTCCATGAGCCCCAGGGCGATGGTGGCGTCGCGGCGCATGATCATCAGGTCCGACTCCCTCGGGAACTTGGTCAGAGCAACGGCCACCGCGTCCATGGCGTCCCTGGGCCGGCCGGCCTTCAGCAGGGCGGAGACATGCTCCTTGTAGGCGGGCAGATCGGGCGTGATGCTGATGACGACCTTGGCGGCGTCGGCGGCCTCGGACCATCGGGACAGTGCGCTCAGCACGCGAAGGTGGCCTTTGGCGGCCGACAGGTCCTTGGGGTCCAGCGATACCGCCTGCTCGTAGACCTTGGCCGCCTCCTCCAGACGCTCCAGGGACTCCAGGACGGCGCCGACCTCCAGCCAGGTCTCCTTCCTCTCCACGTCCGCCCGGAGGGCCTCCTTGTAATACTTGACCGACGGCTCGGCCTGACCGCTTCCCCGGAGCGCCCGGGCCTTGCCAAGGTTGGCGTCGTAGGACTCGGGTTCGATCGCCAGCGCTGAATCGTACACAGTGGAGGCGTCCTCCCACCTCTCCGCTTCCAGCATGATGCGGCCCTTCACCAGGAGGACATCGATGTTGCGGCTCCCTTGGACGATGACCTCGTCCAGTGCCGCCACCGCCTCGTCGAACCTGCGGGTCTGAAGGAACACCTCCGCCTTCCGAAGCGTCCAGCGGTAGGCATCGTCCTTCTCGATGAGCATGTCGATCACGTCGATGTCGGACGGGTCCAGCTCCTCCGCCCTCCTCAGTGACTGGATGGCCTCGGGCAGGCGACCGGACTTCTCCAGTACCGACGCCCGCTTGAGATGGAACGATTTCTCCGAGGGGCGGAGCTCTATGGCCCCATCGAGCATGGTGAGGGCGTCCGACAATTGGTCCCAGGCCGCGAGGGCATCGGCGCGGGCGGCCATGGCCGGGGGATAGCGGTCCTGTAGCTCCAGCGCCCGGTCCGCCGCCTTCATGGCCTGATGGACATTGCCGGTCTTGAGCTGCACCATGCTCAGGTGGACCAGAGCGTCGGCGAAGTCGCGCGAGTGGGGGCTGCGTCTCTGGAGGTCAGCGAACAGGATCTCCCTGGCCTTTTCCAGGTCATCCCGGACGTTCTGGCCCGTCCCTCTGGCCAGCCGCAGTTCGGCGTTCTCCACTAGACGTATGGCCTTGTAGAGGCCCCTGAGCTCCCTGTCCCGAAGTGATTCAAGAAATCCCATCCCGTCACCTGGACAGCGCATGGCCATAGTCGCACAAATACCTTTTCTCACGGACAGATAAAAATGCGAGTTGCGGACACCGGTCGGACATTAAGATGAGGACGCAGTTCGAAGCATATACTGGCATGCCCTCGTTCCCCCGGGGTGCCGCCTTGATAGGAGGTATTATATAGTAAGGAAGGTAATCCCGAAAATCGTCTGACATAGGTCGGACAAACTGTTTGATGGGATGCACAAGCAAACTCTTCCGGCCCTGACGCTGGAGGACGGGCGTGATCGGACGCTAGGATGGGAGCGTCGGAGAGCGACCGTCATCCGACGGACAACGCCGAGGAGGGGCATTGGATGGGAGTGCCCCTCACCCCCCACATATTTTCAGACTTCGCTCACTGCATCGACCGGACTGGCCTATCAATAACGCTTTTAAAGGGGAAGTGTGATAGGGGCGGCGCGCAGGTGTAATCTAGCTGGTTAGGATTTCAGCCTTCCAAGCTGACCGCCCGGGTTCGAATCCCGGCACCTGCACTTCTTTTCCTATCATCATGAACGTCAGCGGGCAGGTCGCTCGCTTATTAAGGAGAAAATCAGGGGGATGGAGGCGACGCTGGACGCCTGGCGACCGGGGATGACGGTCAGGCCAAGACGTCCTCGGGGATGCTTTCGGCCTCCATCCACCTCTCCAATCTCTCATTGGAGCAACTTACGGGGCTGGCGCGAGGGGTCGGGCAAACCCCTTCGGCGCCAAGGGATGATGTTTCATCGTCGATGTCGCAGCGCACTCCGTATGAACGGTAGACTTCTTCCCAGCTACAATCCTCATCGGTATGCACGGGACATCACCACTATTGTGATGCTCGCCCCCTTTTAAAGCCTCGACGGGGGGAGGTGACCGAAAATCGGACGTGCAAATGAACGGGCCAGATGGCGAACTGACGTTCCGAAAGTGATCATCGTGGAGCGCGCCCTCCGATCTGCCGTGATCGGACGATCGAGGCGAGGGGACCTATGGTCCCCGTCCCGGCGCCTCACTTGCGGCGGCGCTTGTGCCGCACCTTGACCGCCTCTCCCCTCCGTCCGTCGGCCATCTCCGTTCCGGACATGACCGCTACGCCGACGCCCTCCACCTCTCCGTTGCGGAGGATGACCGCTTCGTCGCCTGGCCGGAGAGCGACATCGGCATCCTTCACGCCCACCGCGAACAGGCTTCCAGTGAGGTCGAAGTCGCCCATCTCCACCCATCCCAGGCCGTGGCCGAGCAGACGCTTGGCGCCATCCATGGTGAGGGAGAGCATGCCCCGGTCGGGCGTCAGCATGGCCAGTTGCTCCTTTCCGTCCATGACCTTGAGGTAGGGGTACTTCCCGACCACCGTGGCATCGTCCAGCAATACCCCGCCCTCCGGCCCGAACTGATAGCGGGCGGCCGAGCGCAGCATCTCGACGCGGTCCTGGGCCCGGGGGGCCTTCTCCACCTCGCCGCACGCCTGCAGCAGCGCCTCCCTCAGGCGGTCGAGCGACTCTCGGCTGGTGGAGCTCTCGTCGGCGGTGCAGATGGCGTCCACGACCCCGGAGACGAGGTCGCCCTCCGTTCCCAGGTGGTTGATGATCGAGACGAACCCGAAACCGGCCGCGTGTGCCACCAGCTCCCTGACCATCGCCCTCTCCTCACCGTCCCAATGGCCCGTCACCGGGATGTCGTACTGGGCGGCGGGATAGAACAGCTCCAGCTCCCTGGGGACGGCGCCGAGCGGAGAGGTGATGATGAGCTCCTGTACCGCGCAGGAGTTGGGCACCGAGAGGAGCACCTCCTCGAACAGCCGGTGGCTCTTCGACGTGTAGTATGGCTTCTTGGCCGAGCAGGGGAGCAGGAGCAGCACCTTCTTGTGCGGCGCCGGGGCCCAGCGCTCCATGATCCTGCGCCTGAAGCGCCATACGTCCGGGCGGAACATCGCCATCTTGGTGTTGGCGTAGAAGGCCGGGCCCACCACCGGAGCGTACCTTTCCTGATGCTCGAAGTGCTCCCGATCGAACAGACGCAGGGCGGCCACCCCCCAGGGTGTGGAGTGCGCTCGGGTCTCGGCCAGCTCTCGCAGGCGGCCGGCGCGGATCATGTGTCGGACGAGCTGTAGCTCCCTCCACGCGGCGTCGAGGTTGTGCTGGACCGCATCCTGCGGAGAGGAGAGCCACTTGGCATCGGAGGCGTTCAGCACGCCCTCCGGCAGCAGCAGGCGGCCGCGCGAGCCCTGGTACACCAGCAGGGAGGAGTCCATGAGGTCCACGCCCATGTACACCAGCAAGGCAAGGTTGGACGGCTCCATGATCCCTGGCGCGTAGATCAGGCGGTTGTAGCCGATGTCGTTCCGGAGGGACGCCACCGCCGCCGCGAACGCCCTGGCGTCGCGCCTGAGCTCGAAGGCGTTGCCCATGATGAACACCTCTTCCGGCCGCGCGCGCAGGTCGCCGGCATCGCCTCGGACGATGAGGGCGCCCTCGGCCTCCTCGGTCGATGGCTCCCTGCGGTAGGACAGCGGGGGATTGATGCTTTCCCGGAGGACGAAGGCCGTCTCGTCGCCCACCGCCGCGCGCAGGCCATCCTCCGACCGGGCGATGGACATCTCGGCGTAGGCAGGAGCTGGGAACAGCGGGGAGGAATGGAACAGGATGTTCGGAAGCAGGGCCTTGGCACCACCGACCGTCCAGTTGACGGTCCGGGCAAGGCCAGCGCGGTCGGCGACCTCTAGCATGCCATGGCCATGCGGATAGACCTAATAAAAGATATGGAAGGCGTTTCAGAAGGTGGTCACCATATGGTAGCGGGACAGTAGCGCCCTGGCCTCGTCCCATCCTATCATCGCCACGCCTTCCAGCGTCGTGACGTTTCCGACCCTACGGCGGAGATCGTCCTCCACGCAGTACACTGGAGCATCCATGTCCAGGAGGTCCTGCAGCGCCTCCAGGTTGGAGGGCATGCCCACCGCCTCCGGCCGCTGCCCCGCCACCGCGTTGAGCGTCCCGTCGCCGATCAGCAGGACGGCGGCATCGGGCACCAGGCCGCTCACCAGGCAACCCAGGGCCAGCCGCATGCCGGCGAACGCGTCCTCGGAGCCGTAGGGCTGCTTGGTTATGATGGTCAGAAGGTCGTCGGACATGCCATCACCTAGCCAGGGTCACCATGCGGTCGCTCTCCGAGATGAACCGGGAGAGGTCATTGGTGATGCTGCCTATGGTCGTCCCCTCGATCTCCTCTCCCCGCTCGATCCCTCGGGCGGTGGTGCAGGTGGTACATACCGTCACCTCGGCCCCTCGGGCCACAAGCTCGGAGACCGCCGCCCCCACGTTGGGGAACCTCCTGGGGTCCTGCCCGTCCTTGACGAGCATGACGCCCTCCCCGTAGCCGAAGATCCTTACGGCGTGGCCCTTGTCCATCGCCGCGGCCGCCAGCTTCACCGCCACGTTGGTGTCCATGTTCATCATGGTCCCCGAGCGCACCTGTATCATCAATGTTCCCATGCCATCGCCTCACACCGTGATCGTTAGATCGTACTCGTCCATGATCAGGTCCACCGCCTCAGGGTAGTCTATCTCCCTGAACCCCGGGCCGGACCTTCCCTTGAAACCTCGGGCCTCAAGGTCATCGCTCATCACGTACACCTCGTCGGCCACCTTCAGCAGCTCGTCCCTCATGCCTTCCTGCAGCGGGAACAGCACCGCGTCCTGGAACAGGAGCACGCCGATGCGATCCTCGCCCCCCAGGGCGGCGATGACGTCCAGGCTGCGATACTCCTGCGGGGACTTCAACAATATGAACAGCTTCGAGGGCATGTCGTCACCTCAGCCGATGAAGTACTGCATATCGGTGTCGGCGGCGATGTTGAGGAAGCCGGACGCGCCCAGGACCTCGACCCCTTCGGTCATGTCCTCCCGCCCGATGCCCATCAGGCTCATGGACGTGCTGCAGGCATACAGCCTGACGCCCAGCTCCTTGGCCGTCTCCAGCTGCTGGGAGAAGTTCTCCACCCCGCCCTTGGCCATCTTCCTGACGAACATGCCGGTGAACAGCCGGTACACCCCTGGAAGCTTGGGCCGCGCCCCCTTCTTCAAGAGGTTCAGTCCAAAGAAGGTGAAGAAGATGTTCACCTCCATGCCCATGGCGGCGGCGGTGTTGCCGATGATCATCGCCATCATTCCCTTGTCGAACGTTCCTTCCGATACCACGATCGCTAGTTTCTTCGTCTCGTCCATATGACCCACCCGTTCCTGCCCGATGTTACATGGCAAAGCGCGGCGCTTCCGCGGGCGCTCCCCGTCCAGGCCTCACTTCAACTTCCGGATACGGAAGGAGAACACCCCTCCCTCCTCGGTCGCTTCCACCAGCTCGTTGCCGGTCCTCTGGCACCATGCCGGGACGTCCGCCTTGGAGCCGACGTCGTCGGCCAGTAGAACGACCTCCTCGCCGACTTTCATGCTCTTCACCTTCTTGGCCAGTTGGACGATGGGCATGGGGCACATCAATCCCTTGCAGTCCAGTATCTCCGTCATGACCTCGCTCCCCTCGGTTTTGCACGGTTGTGCAACAACTATATATAACCGCGAACTTATAAAGCTTTGTCACAGGTCACGTGAAGGAGAGCCAGTGCCATGCAGCCTCACAAATCGTTCGCCAACATAATGGACTGCAGGGACCTCGTTCAGTGCGCTTTCTCGCTCAACGAGTTCGAGATCGAGGTGTACAAGAGCGCCGCCGCTCACGGCCCGATCAGGGCAGACGATCTGGCCGACCGAATGGGGCGTGACCGCTCCACCGTGTACAGGGCGCTGCAGCGCCTCCTCACCTGCGGAATGGTGTTCCGGGAGACGCGGTCCCTGGACAAGGGGGGCTACTACCACGTGTACATGGGCATCAGCAAGGCAGAGCTGCGGGCCAAGCTGGAGAGGTGCGTGGAGGATTGGACCCAGAGGATGCGGGAAGCGCTCGACCGCTTCGACGACCACATGTGAGCCTTCCGGGGGCCCAGGCCTCTCAGGTCAGGTATAAATAGCAACCCAAGATATTGTCTTGGGAACCTCATGAGCTTCAAAGGAGCGGACGTGGTCTCGATCCGGGACCTCTCTCGGGAACAGATCGAGCAAGTGATGGACCTGGCAGAGAGATTGGTGCCCTATGCCACCGGGGAAAAATGCACCAAGGCCATGGACGGCAAGATCCTGGCCAACTTGTTCTTCGAACCGTCCACCCGCACCCGCCTCTCGTTCGAGAGCGCCATGGTACGGCTGGGAGGACGGTTCATCGAGATCGCCCAGCCCCAGAGCTCCTCCATCGTCAAGGGAGAAACGCTGGCCGACACCATCCGCATGGTCGAAGGGTATGCTGACGCCATTGTCCTGAGGCACCCCCATGAGGGCGCCGCCCGGCTGGCGGCCAAGTATAGCAGCAAGCCAGTGATCAATGCGGGCGACGGTGCAGGACAGCATCCGACCCAGACGATCCTTGACCTGTTCACCATCCGGCAGCAGGCCGGCGGGATAGCCGATAAGAACGTCGTCCTGGTGGGCGACCTAAAGTATGGACGAACGGCGCACTCCCTGGCCGAAGCGCTGGGCATGTTCGGTGCCAACCTGACGTTCGTGGCCCCTCCCCTCCTGCAGATGCCCAAGGAGACCATCAAGCATCTGGAGAAGAGCGGTTCGGTCCCCCGGCTCTCGTCCGATCTGGCAGAGGTCATCTCCGACGCCGATGTCCTGTACGTCACCCGGATCCAGAGGGAGCGGTTCCCCGACCCTTCGGAATACATCAAGGTGGCCGGCTCCTACCGCGTGGACAATGTCCTCCTCCGCGAGGCCAAGAAGGACCTGGCCATCATGCACCCCCTGCCCAGGGTGGACGAGATCACCCCGGAGGTGGACCAGACAGAGAACGCCAAGTACTTCCAGCAGGCCTTCAACGGCGTCCCGGTGAGGATGGCCCTCATCATGCTGGTCCTGGGAGGTGAGCTGTAGATGAAGGACTTCCGGGTAACGCCCATCCGCAACGGCACCGTCATCGACCACATCGACTGCGGCCAGGCGCTGAAGGTGCTCCGCATCATTGGGATCACCGACGGCGTGCGCTCCACCGTATCGGTCCTCCTTCACGTGCCGTCCAAGAAGGATGGCTGGAAGGATGTGATAAAGGTCGAGGACCGTGAGCTGGACACCAAAGAGGTGGACAAGATCTCGCTCATCGCCCCCAAGGCCACGATCAACATCATCCGCGATTTCAACGTGGCGGAGAAGTTCAACGTCAAACTGCCCGATGTGGTCAAGGGCATCGTGAGATGCGGGAACCCCAACTGCATAACCAACATGAACGAGCCGGTGGAGACCGAGTTCATAGTGGAATCGAAGAGGCCCATAGTGCTCAGGTGCGTGTACTGCGACCGCATCCAGGAGGATGTGGCCGAACGCCTGGTGTGATCGCTCCGTAGGAAGATCTCTTCCCGCCACGAGCGCCCGCGGGCCGACGCTTCACCTTAGCCAGGGCAGCTCTTCCCGGGTCATGGTGACGATCTTGCTCATGGATGCCAGGACCCTCTGGTCGTCCACCTCGCGGTCCACCGTGGCCACGATGAGCATGCTGGACGACAGCTCGGCGATGATGAGCTTCGTGTTGTGGAAGACCGCCAGCACGTGCTCGATGCGGTCCTTGAAGATGTCGTGCTTGGTCGCCTCGGCGGCCGAGAACATGATGGCCGCCATGGCGGAGAATGTCTCGGCCCGCGCCGAGGAGGCCGACCTCCCGGCGATCATGAGGCCAGTCTTCGACACGATGGAAATGCTCTGTATTCCCTCCCCCTGCGGGAACTCATCATGAATAATGTTCTCCAGGATGTTCTCCACCGATCTAGCATCATGCATGTTTGCTCCCCCCCAAGGAATTGACCGTTATCTCTCGAGAGCTAACGCTTATTAGAATATATCATTTACTTGCAACGGAGTTCAATGGGTCCCGACCCCCAGCATGACATGGGCCCAGCTGGCGAAGGTCGTTCGGACCCGGTCTCGGCAGAGCCCCCGCTGGATGGGGCCGACGATCAGATGCATGCGCCCAGGTGCGCATGCGAGGCCATGATGCTCAGGCCTCCGCCATGAGCGACGGATAGTTCAGGACCCTTCGATAAGGCCCATCGCTGGTGATTTCTCTTTTATACGGAAACAACATGCGCGTGAACAGCGGGAATGTGTGCGATGGCTCGGATATACGTTCTTACCGGCATGCCCGGAGCGGGCAAGGAGGAGTTCGTCAAGGTGGCCCTGGGACGAGGATATCAGGTCGTTCGCATGGGAGACGTGGTCCGGCGGGAGGCCGCCGCGCGGGGGCTCATCATGTCAGACCGCGAAATAGGCGGGTTCGCCTCGGCGGAGCGGAGGGAGCATGGTCCGGGGATATGGGCCGAACGCTGCGTCCCCCTCGTCGAAGGAAAGGACACCGTCATAGACGGCTCGCGCAGCATCCACGAGCTGGAGGTCTTCAGGAAGGAGCTGGGAGGGAAGATGCGCCTGGTGGCCATCGAGGCCTCTCCCTGGGAACGGTACCAGCGGCTCAGGAGACGTAATCGCTCAGATGCCCCCCGTAGTGAGGAGGAGTTCCGGCAGCGGGACGAGCGCGAGCTGGGATGGGGGCTGGGTGACCTGATCGCGCAGGCCGACCTGGTCATCGAGAACGAGGGCACGCTGGAAGAATTCCACCGCAAGGTATCGGAGGAGCTTGACCGACCATGGTGAAGTTCAAGGTGGTACGGCTGTGCAAGGAGGAGGCCATGACGATCGTTCCCACGACGATCGTCAGGTACGACCTGGAAGCAGCGGCCGAGCTCCTGCGCAAGGCGGGCTACAGCGTCGACGACAAGGGGGTCATGGTCACCGCGGCGTCGGGACGCAGGGAGGTCACCGTGTATCCCAGCGGCCGCATGGTGGTGGCCGGCATTGACGGCAAGGAGGAGGCAGGCCAGGTGGCAGAGGCCATGTACGCCATCCTTGAGCCGTCCAAGGAACCTTGAGGGCGGATCGGACGTCTGGAAGATAGGCCAGCAGCGTCATCGGGACATCGTCCAGATGCCTGTCTGAAGCTAGAGCTTCATCACCTCTGAATATAAATATTTGAATAATCTAGATGGTCCCATGATCGACCTGGGAAATTTGGCCCTGGTCCTCGCGTTGTGCGCCGTGCTCTCGGTCCTATCCTACTGGTTCGGACTGCTGAACGGCAGCGGAGCGGCGAGCTCCTTCGCCGTGGGCGCCATCATCGGCGGGCTCGGGTCCATCGGATGGCTGGTGACCCTCCTAGCATTCACTTTCCTAGGCTTCTTCGTCACCAAGTTCCGCTTCCAGGCAAAGAAGATGCTCAATGTCCAGGAAGGTACCAAGGGAGAGCGCACCTACAGGAACGTGCTGGCCAATGGCCTGGTGCCAGCGGCGGTGGCGGTCATCTCCTTCGCCCTGGGGCAACAAGGAAGCGAGATCGCGGGCATAGCGTTCATCTCGTCGGTGGCGGTAGCGGCCGCCGACACCACCGCCAGCGAGCTGGGCGTTCTGTCAAAGAACGTCTACCTGATCACCACCGGCAGGAAGGTGCGGCCAGGCACCGACGGCGGCATCTCGGCCATTGGGACTGCCAGCTGCATAGCCGCCTCGGCGATGGCCTCCCTGGTCGGATGGCTGGCCATCTTCTGGTCGAACCCCTTTGACCCAGTGATCGCCATCCCCATCGCCATGGGGGTCACGGGCTGCATGCTGGACAGCGTGGTGGGGGCCACCCTCGAGAGAAGCGGTAAGGTGACCAAGCTGGGGAACAACATGATGACCATGGGGCTGGGCGCCATGCTGTCGGTCGTCCTGTACGTGCTATTCGTGTGAAGCGAGCGCTGCAGAAAACATTATATATGAGGTCATCTTTGCATGATTTGGTGTGACGGCCACAGCGGCGGGGATACACCCGGTCCCATCCGAACCCGGAAGTTAAGCCCGCCCGCGTTTCGTGCTGTACTGCGGTGCGCGAGCCCGCGGGAACCACGAGGCGCTGTCAGCCACTTTTTCACTCTCATGGTTCGAGCGCAGCTACGCGTCGCGTGACGTTGCGAGATGCCATCATTGTAATACGAAGGGTTTTATCGACGGCAAATCGTTCTCCGGCCCAATCACGGTGCTGGCATGGAGTTCCCTTATGACGTCCTGACCCTCTCGGCCGCCCTAGTCGCCCTTTCCGCGATCGCCTGGCTCGAACTTAGGTACATCAAGAAGCGTCGCGTCGACACCGAGGCGACGGTGGAAGAGGACCATGTGTACAACTCCCTGGCCACCTACAAGGCGGTGTCGGACTCCCTGCGCGCCCGGGGCCGGGACACCACCGAGGCCGACGTCCTCCTTTTCCAGGCCGAGAGCGCCTACCGGCGCGGACAGTACACGGACTGCAAGGACCTGTCCGACCGAGCCAAGATCGCCCTCCGGAACGCTCCCGATAGGGTCATCTCGGGCCCTCCCGCCCCTTCCCCGGCAAGCTCATCCGAGGCCGGGGGCATCGTCGACGCTCCAGTCCCTGCACCGGTAATAACTCCTACGGACGAGGCCATGCCCGCCGAGGTCCCCTCGATCAAGACGAGGAAGATGCCCTGCAACTACCTGGAATCGAAATTCATCATCGAGTCCACCAGGAGCATGCTGGAGAAAGCGCCCGAGATGCGGCGAGAGACGGCGAGATGCATGCTGGACGACGCCGAGGCCTGCTTCGAGGCGGCCGATTACACCGACGCCCTGCGGCATGCGGCGAAGGCCAAGAGACTGTTGGAAGGCTGCGAGGAGGCCGCGCCGGCCGAGAAGGCACCTGACGGGCATGAGGAGAAGGAGCGGTCCGCCGTCACATGTACCGGGTGCGGGGCCGCGATGTCCGAGGAGGATGCGTTCTGCTTCGCCTGCGGCGCCCCTGCGCGCCGATCGTGCCCCGGCTGCTCGGCCGAGATCGTCGAGGGCGACGCGTTCTGCCGCCGATGCGGCACCAGGCTATGAGCATCGACGGCAGTCGATGGCATCGGCGCCCATTGGAACGATTGGCGACTAATTGTTTTAATAAGGTCCGGCCCATGTTCCGCTGATATCGATGATGCTGGTCAAGCTCGGAGGCAGCGTTATCACAGACAAGACCCGCTACCTGACGTTCCGCGCCGACGTCCTGACCCGATTGGTGGGGGAGATCGTGTCCGCCGGACGGGAGGTGGTCCTCATCCATGGGGCGGGCTCGTTCGGCCATGTCGTGGCGTCCGAGCACCGCATACAGGATGGATACATCAGCGACTCGCAGGTCCCGGCGGCGGCCAAGGTCATGGAGGACGTCAGGGACCTCAACCTCCGGGTCATGAGGGTGCTGAACGAGGGGGGGCTTCCGAGCGCGTCATTGCCCCCCAGCGCGGTTGCTACACTCAGGAGCGGCAAGCTGGACGTTCTCGACGTCGACCTGTTCCGCCGCTACCTGGAGATAGGCATCAGCCCCGTGACGTTCGGCGACGTGGCCCTGGACAGCGAGCGCCGGTTCGGCATATGCTCCGGAGACCAGCTCATGGAACGCCTGACGAAGGAGCTCAGGCCGGAGAAGGTGATCTTCGTATCGGACGTGGACGGCGTGTTCACCGCCGATCCGTCCCGCGATCCCGGGGCCACCTTGATGGAGGTCGTGGACCGGGCAACGTTGGACTCCCTTCCCCGGACACAGCGATGCGCCGACGTGACGGGCAGCATCTTCGGCAAGATCGAGACCATGCTGAGGATAGCCTCCTGGGGAGGGGACGCCGTGGTCCTGAACGGCAACGCCCCGGGGCGCCTGGAGGCGGCCTTGCGGGGAGAGGCGGTGAAGGGCACCAGGGTCAGAGGCGATGCGACATGAAGGAAATCGAGAAACGGAAGGCCGATCACATCCAGGTGAGCCTGGATGAGGACGTCAACAGCGCCCATAACTTCTGGGACGACCTGCATCTCATTCACGATTCGCTGCCCGAGGTGGACCTCGAGGAGATCGACACCACCACGGTGCTGTTCGGGAAGAAGCTCTCCGCTCCGCTGATGGTAACGGCCATCACCGGCGGGTACGCCGAGGCGGAGAAGGTGAACCACAACCTGGCCAAGGCCTGCGCTAACCTGGGGATTGCCCTGGGGGTCGGAAGCCAGCGGGCCGCCATGGAAAGAGGGGACCGAGCCAGCTACGAGGTGATACGCGACGTCGGAGTGCCTCTGGTGGTGGGCAACCTGGGCGCCCCTCAGCTGATACCGCAGGCGCACAAGGAGGCTTTCGGCGTGGAGCAGGCCAAGCAGGCCATGGAGATGGTGGGGGCCGACATCATGGCCGTGCACCTGAACTACCTGCAGGAGGTGGCCCAGCCCGAGGGCGACACCCGGGCCCGGGGCTGCCTGGATGCCATCAAGGCGCTCGCCAGGGAGGTCCCCTGCCTCGCCAAGGAGACCGGTGCCGGGATGTCCAGGGAAACGGCGCTGCGGCTCAAGGGCAGCGGCGTCGTGGGCTTCGACATCTCGGGCACGGGAGGCACCTCGTTCTCCAAGGTGGAGGCCTATCGCTCCCGCCAGATGGGGGACGCGCGATGCGAGGCCATCGGCAGGACCTTCGGGGAATGGGGCATACCGGCGCCCATCTCCGTCCGGCTGGCCCAGGTGGGGCTGCCGATCATCGCCAGCGGTGGCATCACCAACGGATTGCAGGCGGCCAAGAGCATTGCCGCGGGAGCGCAGTGCGCCGGCCTGGCCCGAGCGGTCCTGAGGGACGCCATGATCTCGGCCGAGGCGGCCGAGGAGCGCCTCCGCACCATCATAGAGGAGCTTAGGGTGGGGATGTTCCTCACCGGCTCGTCCAACGTACAGGAGTTGGCCGGCAAGAGGATCATATTCACCGGCCCCGCCCGAGAGTGGGGCCTTGAGCTCGAGGTGATCTGAAAATGGATGTAATCGCACAGCTGGAAGAGAGGGCCAAGCGGACGAACGAGGCGATCGGTTCCTATCTGGAGGAGGGGGAGAACCAGAAGCTGCTGCTGGCCGTGCAGCATTATCCTCTCGCCGGCGGCAAGCGCCTCCGACCGGTGTTGGCCGAGGTGGTGGCCCAGGCGGTCGGCGGAGCAGGAGAGAAGGCCGTGCCGTTCGGGGCGGCCATAGAGCTGATCCACAATTTCACCCTGGTGCACGACGACGTGATGGACAACGACACCATGAGGAGGGGGCGGCCAAGCGTCCACGTGATGTTCGATGAGCCGACCGCCATCATCGCAGGCGATGCCTTGTTCGCCCGCGCCTTCGAGGCGCTCTCCGAGGTGGACGTCCCGGCCCACTCCACCCGCCGGCTGCTGAAGCTGACCGCTCATGCGGTGTGGCTGATCGCGGAGGGGCAGCAGGAGGACATGGACTTCGAGAGGATCCCCCCGACCGAGCTGGCCATCGGCGACTACGAGCGCATGATATGGAAGAAGACCGCCGTGCTGTTCGAGTGCGCGGCCGAGGGCGGCGCCATCATCGCCGGCGGGACGGAGGAGCAGATCGCCGCCATGCGCGACTACGCCCGCAGCCTGGGAGCAGGCTTCCAGATCCACGATGACATCCTGGCCCTGCTGGGAGACGAGAAGACCACCGGGAAGCCGGTGGGGAACGACATCCGCAACGGCAAGAGGACGCTGATCGTCCTCCACGCCCTTCAGAACATGGCCGCGGACGACCCCCGGCGGGCCGACCTGTTGGCCGCCCTGGGCAATCCAGAGGCCACCGCGGAGCAGATCAAGGCCGCCATCCAAGCGTTGCAGGACTGCGGAAGCATCGATTACGCGCGCGAGGCCGCCCGCCTTCACGTGGAGCAGGGCAAGAAGCACCTCGAGGTGCTGAAGCCCAGCGCCGAGAGGGACTTCCTGGCCGCCGTCATCGATTACGCCGTCAACCGGGAGATCTAACAGGAGATCCCGTCGGCGGTGAGCTGGAAATCGGCCAGCAGGCCCTCGGGAAGGCTGCGGTGCTTCATCAGCACCGCCCTCCGTCGGCCGATCCCCGCCTTGTCGAGGCGGACGATCACCTTGGCGTTGTGGTGGAGGGCGTGCCCACCCAGCGCCTCATAGGTACCGGTCTCCACGTCGGTGTACACCTGCGACGTCACCACCACCGGCAGCGCCTTCTCCCTCGCGACGTTGGTCAGTTTGGTCGACTGGCCGGCCAGGGAGCGGCGCTCGCCCCGGTCCTCCTCCCTCGACGTCAGGCGGTAGTGCATGCTGATGGAATCGACGATCAGCATGCCGATATCCACATTGCTCTGGGCCAGCTTGATGGCCTTGTCGACCATCTTCTCCTGCTCGTCAAAGCTGCCGATGTTCGAGAACAGGATGTTCCTGACCACCGCCTCGAAGTCGTCGCCGGCGATCTGCCGCAGGCGCTCGATCGACACGCCCTCGGTATCGATGTAGATGACCTTCTTGCCCCGGCGGGCGACCTCCACGGCCAGTAGCAGGCATAAGGTGGTCTTCCCGGTGCCCGCCTCGCCGTACAGGAGCGTCAGGCATCCGGCCTCCACGCCCCCCTCCAGCATGGCGTCCACGGTGCCGCATCCGAACGCTAACCTGTCCATGCCAGGATGGTAGGAGATTATGGCTCATAATCCTTGCCCCGGCCCGCCAGGGCCGTGCAGGGGGACCTCGTAGACCCGGAAGCGATAGACCACCACGGCGCTGGCCACCAGCAGGGCGATCATGAGCGGCAGGGAGGCATCGTAGGTGCCGGTGGCCGCGGCGATGCTCCCGAACAATATGGGGCCGAGGGCGCCCACCCCGTTGGATACGCCGTTCACCAGGCCGGTGGCGGTGCAGGTGAGCTTGGAGCGGCAGGTCCCCTGCAGCATCGTGAACACGTTGGGCCCCATGACCGCGAGGAAGAAGAACACCATGCCCAGGACGAAGACCACCTCCATCTTGCCGTGCGTCTGCGTCACCAGAAGGATGGACACGGCGGCCATCAGGAGGAAGGCGGCCGTCACGGTGGCCCGGCGGCCGGTGCGATCGCTGAGGTACGACCCGACCGCCAGGCCGGCGAAGTTGCCCAGGTACGGCAGGCTGGCCGCCCATACCAGCTCGTCGCTGGTGAACCCCCTTGCCAACAGGAGGAAGGTGGGCAGCCACAGCGAGAGGCCCCACCACACCTGGGTCTCCAAGGTCTGGGCGGCGATGAGGGTGGTCAGTCCCTTCACCTTGATCGCTTCGCGCAGGTTGCGCCAGACCTTCCCGATGTTGACCTTGAGCCTCCTCTCCTCGCAGGGCACCGGACCCTCCGGAGTGTCCTGGAGGAACCTCCATATGGGGACCAGGAGGATGAAGCCGATCGCCGCCAGGACGATGAACATGAAGTTCCAGTCGGTGGCCATGATCAAGGGGATGAGCAACAGCGGGGACAGCAGGTTGGACATGCCGGTCGACGAGTGGTACAGCGAGTTCATGCGGGACCTCATCCTGGCCGGATACCACGCCTGGGTGGCCCTGCTGGCCGAGGGGAAGAGCACGCCCTGGGTGAGGCCCAGGGATATGCGCAGCAGGACGAACACCGAGTAGTACATCCCCACCAGGCCGGTGAGCAGCGTGACCACCGACCATGAGGTGACGGCCAGGAGGATGCCCTTCCGCGGTCCGTAGCAGTCCACCAGCGGGCTTAGGAAGATGTTCGACAGGCCGTAGCCGAGCAGGAACACGCCCAGTAGGACCCCTCCCAGCGATCCGGTCTGGGCGGAGGTCCAGCCGAAGTCCTCGGCCACGAACGGGATCGCCACCGATATGCTGACCCTTGCAAGGTAGCCGACCAGCACCGCAAGGAAGAGCAAGACCGCGACAATGGCCGCCTTTCGCTGCCGTTCCCGGAGATCCATCGGTGTGCCACGTTCCATCCCCCTGTTTATCGTACTTTCGGGACACGGGGCGGACGCAGCCTACGATTAATGTCAACCAACGCCAGGCACCATGGCCATGATGCATGCATGGAAGCATGTGATGTTCGCTACGAGACGGAGTCCGACGGCGGGGGCCTGTTCCCCCATGCCTGCGTTCGCGACGGCCAGGCGGAGTTCCTGGAGGATGCCAGGATGTGCATCAGCCAGCGGACCCACCTGCTGGCCCACGCCCCCACCGGTCTGGGGAAGACGGCAGTGGCGCTGACGGCCGCGCTGGAGACGGCCCTGGAGGAGAACGCCCGGGTCCTGTTCCTCACGTCCAGGCAGAGCCAGCACGCCATCGCGGTCGAGACCTCAAGGGCCATATGGAGAAAGCATCGGATCGGTGTCGTGGACCTCATTGCCCGGGAGGACATGTGCCTGGCGGAGCGCGACACGCCGCCCTGCCGGGAAGGGCGGGCCTGTTTCTTCGCCCACGCTCGCTGCGGCCAGGCGGCCGAGGTCCTGCTCGAGTACCCGTTGCACGTCCAGGAGGCGACCCGCACCTGCCTCCGCGAGAGGGCGTGCCCCTACACCTCGGCCATCATGGCCGCCCGCTCCGCCGACCTGGTCATCGGCGACTACAACCACGCCTTCTCGCGCGATCCCTCGCTGGCCGACCGCCTGGGCCTGCCGGCCAAGGACGTGATCCTGGTGATCGACGAGGCCCATAACCTTCCCGCCAGGGTCATGGAGAACTTCAGCGCCTCGCTCGACCGCCAACGGATCGAGGCGGCCGTCTCCTGCCCGCCGCTTCACCACTTCCGGGACGACCTCATCATTCTCAGGGACGCCTGGGACGAGGCCCTCAAGACAGGAGGGCAGATGGAGCCAGAGGCGCTCGACGGTCCGCTGAAGAGGTCGGTGGGAGTGGACTGCGGGGGCCTAGCGGAGGAGATCGGCGAGACGCTCAGGAGGAAGGGCGAGCAGGGACATCAGGAGCTCATATCGTTCCTGTCGGCCTGGGGCGACCATGGCATGGTGCGGTATGCCGACGGCTCCCCGGCCAGGCTGCATGCCCGATTGGTCGATCCGTCCGAGGTCTGCCGGAACATCTTCTCGCGGGTCCGCTCGTCCCTGGTCATGAGCGGCACCCTCCATCCGCCTTCCATGTTCGCCGACATCATGGGCGTGGAGGGGGCGATATGTCGAGAGTACCCATCGCCCTTCCCGTCCGAGAACCGCCTCGTACTGACATGGGGAGGCATCACGTCCCGGTTCAGGATGCGCAACGAGGCGTTCTTCCGCAACACGGCGGCCAGGCTGGCCCAGGTGTGCCGGTCCGTCCCCGGCAACGTGGCGGCGTTCTTTCCCTCCTACGACATGCTGGAGAGGACCAGGGAGCATCTCCGGGCCCCCGGCCGCACCGTGGTGGCCGAGCGCCGGGGCTTCGGCAAGAACGAGCAGGACGCCCTGGTGGAGGCGCTGGCCCGCAGCGGCGACACTCTGCTCCTGGCCACTCTGGGCGGGGCGTTGTACGAGGGGGTGGACTTCCGCAACAACTCGCTCTCCGCCGTGGTGGTGGTCGGCCTGCCGTTGCCTCCGCCGTCCAGGGAGAACCTCGCCTACCGGGAGCATCTGGAGAGAAGGTTCGGACCCAGGAGGGGGGAGCTGTACTCCACCACCTATCCGGCGCTGATCAAGGTCCTCCAGGCGGCGGGTAGGGCCATTCGCAGCGAGCGGGACCGGGCGGCCATCATCCTCATGGACGATCGGTACCAGCTCCCGGGCGTCCGGGCCGCCCTGCCCGCGGACCTCAACACCGAGAGGGTCAGGGACATCGAGGCGGCCCTAGGGCCTTTCTTCAAGGGGGAATAATGAAACCTTTTCACATATGTCCCAATTAAATATTATCGGTACATAGATTGATAAACACCGAGCTTCAATCTATTTTCCACCAGGAGAATCTGGAGATGCGTAAGGGATTGAAGCTGTTCAGCATAGCGGTAGCGCTGGCGGTGGTCCTGAGCGGGTCCGCGGTATATTTCCTCGGGCCTGCGGCCTCGGGCTTGAACCGAGGCCCCGGGACGCCGGATGGCGACCAGAACAAGGGGATAACCGACCCCGACGATTCGGCCGCCCCTACGGCGGACGTATGCGGGACGACCACCTTAGAGACGAGCAAACAAACCGAAGGATTCTGGGAGAAAAAGGTGATCTATGACTGGAGCATCGACAAGTATGTGATCGAGAACGAAGAGGTCAGCGTCAGCGATGCTGGCCGCCTCGGCACGGCGATCGTCCCGGAGGGGGAGACCGTCACGGTCGACTACCTCCTTGACGTGAGGCGGTACGTGGTGGAGGAGAAGGAGATGGTGGGCGTGAGCGGATACGTGTGCGTCAAGAACACCGGCGACTGCCCCACCGAGAACCTTGCCATCGTGGACCACCTGCAGGTGTACGATGAGGAGGCCGGCGCCTATGTGGACGTGGCGGTGTTCGGCGTCGATACCTCGTCCCGCCCTGTTCTGCAGCCGGGAGAGGAGCACGCCTACTACTTCGAGTACCACCTCGACGGACCGGTCGCAGCGGAATACTGTAACATGGCCTGCGTGAGCATCACCAACCACGAGGGCCATGATGGAGAGAAGCACTACGTGCCGGCCTACGACTCCTTCAGGATGCCGTCGGAGCCGCGGTTGATCGAGGTCGATTAGACCGCCTCGGTGGTCGACGCCCTGTACTGCCCGGAGAGCTTCGAGTGCGTCACGTCCGACAACGGACCGTGGGTGCTCTACGACTCCGAACTGATCTACCTCACCGCCGAGGTGACCAACCTCGACGCTGGCTGCGAGCAGGAGCGATGCCTCGTCAACAAGGCCACGCTCACCGAGCTCGACACCTGCCAGGTGCGCGAGGACTGCGCCTACGTTAACCTGGTCACCGGACCCTGCCCTTGCCTCACCACCATAACGGTGGACAAGAGCGCCGAGCTGAGGTGGGAGAAGGTCATCGAGTACGACTGGACGGTGGAGAAGAGCTTCGAGGTGCTGACCAACGGCCAGACACCCGAGGCACTGGTGGCGGCCCCCGACCTCGTCCTGGGGCCGGGGCAGACCTCCAAGATCTGCTATGAGATCGTGGCCGACCGGGAGATCGCCAACGTGACCCACACGTTCTGGCTGGAGGGCTGCGTCAGGGTGTGCAACACTGGCGACTGCCCCACCGAGGGCCTGGTGGTCGAGGATGTGTTCGTGGTCGTGTACAACGGCGTCAGGCACGAGCTCAAGATAGAGATCGACATGACCGACAAGCCCATCCTGGGGCCCGGTGAATGCTACGACTACAAGTACGAGATCGATGTCACCGAGTTCCTCCTGGGCATCCTGGGCGAGCGGAACGATGAGCCTGCCGTCGAGGGCGCTCCGGACATGTCCAACCACGCGCGCGCCGGCATCACCAACTTCGAGGGACGGGACGGCCTGTACTTCGTCTATGACGAGGTCGAGGTCGCTGTGCCCGAGCCAGTGGTGAAGTACATCGACGAAAAGGCCACCCTGACCGACCTGGAGACCGTCCCCGACGGCTTCGAGATGGACATCGTGGACCGGCTGTGGTACCTCGATGGTCCCGGGACCATCAGGTTCTGCAAGAACGTGACCAACGTGGACGCGGAGTGCGGAAGGACCTACTATCTCAATGACACCGCGAGGCTGGTGGAGAACGACACGGGGGCCGAGCATGAGGACGACGCCAGCGTGGTCATCACCACGCCGGAGTGCGAGTGCAGAGGCTGCACCAGGACCATCGGGTAATGGAAGAACCACGACGGCTCGGGACCGCAGGCCGACATGATCACCCCGCTCATCCAGAAAGCGGGCGGGACGATCTGGCTAGGGACCCCTGGCGGCGCCAAGAGCATAGCGGTGACGACGGCCGCCGAGGCCAGCGACATCATCTCCAACGCTGGGGGCGCGAACGGGTTCAACCAGCTATACGCCCAGATGCTGGCGTCCAAGCTGAACGTCCTGAACGGGGCGTGCGACAACGCCATCGAGGAGACGATGGCGGCGGCCGATGCGTTCCTGGCCACGCACAATGCGGACGATTGGGACGGCCTCTCCGCAGCGGAGAAGCAGCAGATCGAGGACTGGAAGGACGACTTCGACGACTACAACAACGGCCTCATCGGTCCGGGCCACTGCAAGGACTAAACCGCTTCCCAAACCCTCTTTTTTTATTTGCCTGTCCGTGCGTGCATCCCTGAAAAGGTTATCTACGCATTGTCCATTGCTCGCTCCATGGAAATCATCCGGCGGGGGGCCGAGGCGGAGATCCGGCGGGGCACATGGCTGGGCCGGGACGTCATAGTCAAGAGCAGGGTTCCCAAGAGCTACCGGCTACCTGAGCTGGACCGCTCCCTTCGCAGCGCGCGCACCAGGAACGAGGCGCGTCTGATCCACGAGGCGAGGGGGGCGGGCGTCCCCACGCCCATCCTCTACGACATCGACCCCGCCAATGCCGAGATGACCATGGAGTTCATCGACGGGCCAAGGGTCAAGGACGAGCTGGAGACCGCCTCGCCCGAGCGCATCGGATCGCTGCTGCGGGAGATCGGTCGCTCCATCGCCTATCTCCACCGCTGCGGCATCGTCCACGGGGACCTGACCACCTCCAACATGATCGTGAGCCGGGGCCGCATGTGGTTCATCGATTTCTCCCTCGGCTCCCGATGCGCCTCGGTGGAGGAGATGGGAGTGGACATCCATCTGCTGAAGGAAGCGTTCCAGTCGGCCCACCCCGAGCTGCTCGACCGTTTTCCCGTCATATTGGAGTCGTACAAGGAGAACTACGAACGGGGCGACGAGATCGTCCGCAAGGCCAAGGAGATAGGGCAGAGGGGCAGATACGCATGAGACTAAGGATCATAACCTCCAATCCCGGCAAGGCGGTGGAGTTCCGCCATGCCCTGGGCGGCCTGGGCTTCGAGATCGAGCACGGGGACGAGGACTGCGACGAGATACAGGCCGATACGCTGCGAGAGGTCGTCCTGTCCTGCCTGGCCCAGCTGCGCTCCCGAGGACTCGGCGATTACGCGCTCGATGACTCCGGCCTGTTCATCGACGCCCTGAAGGGCTTTCCGGGAGTGTACTCGTCCTACGCCCTCAGCACGATCGGCGTCGACGGCATCCTGAGGCTGCTGGACGGCATCGAGGATAGGTCAGCGCGCTTCGAATGCTGCATCGGCTGCTCCTTCCGGGGCGAGGAGTTCACCGTTCAGGGGAGGTGCGAAGGCACGATCGCGCTGCGGCCTTCGGGCACGGGCGGTTTCGGCTTCGATCCCATTTTCGTCCCGAATGGATATGACGAGACGTTTGCCGAAATGTCAATAGATGTGAAGAATGGTATCTCTCATCGGGGCAGGGCCATCCAGGCGCTGTCCGCAGCGCTCAAGGAGAAGGTCTAATGGAACTTAGGGACAGAACCGTCATGGTCACTGGATGTGCCGGCTTCATCGCCAGCCATCTGGCTGAGGAACTATTGAGACGCGGCAATCGGGTCGTGGGAGTGGACAACCTCTCGGCCGGGAAGAGGGAGTTCATGAGCGGCATGCTATCCGACCCCAACTTCCGCTTCATAGAGGGCGACCTGCTCACCATGGACCTCTCCGCCCCGCTCCAGGGCGTGGACGTGCTATGCCATCTGGCCGCCAATCCCGACGTGCGGTCGGGCGCCACCAACACCCGGGCCCATTTCGATCAGAACATCGCCGTGACGTACCGCCTGCTGGAGGCGGGAAGGGAGAGCGGGGTGAAGGACATCGTGTTCCCGTCGACCTCGACCGTGTACGGCGAGACCGACGTCATACCGACGCCCGAGGACTACGGCCCACTGTTGCCCATATCGGTGTACGGGGCGTCCAAGCTGGCCTGCGAGGCGCTCATCGCCTCATACTGCCATTCCTTCGGGCAGAACGCCGTGCTGTACCGCTTCGCCAATGTCGTAGGTCCGAGATCAACTCATAACGTCCTGCACGACTTCATCCGGAAGCTGCGCCAGGACCCGTCATCGCTCGAGATCCTGGGCGCCGAGCCGGGGACGTCGAAATCGTACGTTCACGTGAGCGACTGCGTCAGCGGGATGATCGCCGGGGCCGAGGCCGCCCGGCAGCAGGTGGAGGTGTTCAACATCGGCTCGCGGGATTGGATGACCGTGAAGGACATCGCTGACATCGTCACCGAGGAGATGGGGCTCAGTCCCGAGTACCGCTGGACGGGTGGTGTCATGGGCGGGCGGGGCTGGGTCGGAGATGTCAAGAAGATGCTGCTGTCGGTGGACAAGCTCGCGGCGTTGGGATGGCAGCCCCAGATGAGCTCCAGGGAGGCCATCCGCCGCGCGGTGCAGGAGATCCTGGCCTAGAACCTGAACAGGTCAACGGACACATCGCCGGTGGCATCGATGGCGTACAGGTAATCAGAGTTCATGCTCCAGCCGCCGTCGGTCGAGCGTCCCGATTGTGCCGGAATGCCACCGGCGTAGGGGAACCCGGTGGTGTCGATCACCAGCCAGTAGCCCATGTCGTCCACCAGGTACGAGGCCGTCAGCTGCTCTGCCGGCAGTCCGTAGTAGGATGCGATGGCTTCCTCCACCCGCTCCATCTGCTGCTCCGTCGTGCCCACGAAGACGGTGGGGAACGCATGCCCCTGTATGATGTTGACGCGGGCGTTGCCCCCCAGGGCGCCAATGGTGCTGGCCAGGAGGATGGCGTGGTCCTCACAGTCGCCAGCTTTGAGCGTCAACGTCTCCTCGACGCTCTGCCAGTGGTCGAGCCCTGCCTCCTCTTCCCTGTACTCGATGGTGCCGCGTACCCACTCGAACGCTTCCACCACCTGCAGGATGTTGTACTCCCCGGGCCATTCCGCCCGGACAATATCGGCAACCTCCCTGGCCGCCTCGTAGCTCACCAGGGAGTTGATCCGGGTATAGTACGCCGGCACGTTGTCGGTGACCTTGGGGGCGGTCGTATCCAATAGCGGAAGCACCTGGGCCGACTTGGAGTCGGACATGCTCACCTCGCCATGATCGCCCCATGTCACGTCCCAACCAAGGAAGGGGTTGAACGACCTCTCGGTGGAGGCCATGCTGATCACTATATGGTAGCTGTGGTTCCCGGGACTGTCGGGCGCTTCGAATATCAGCAGGCCCAGGGAGCTGGCCCCTCCGGCGGGGACGTGCACGCTGCAGTTGCGGCGGGTCGACGTGCCGTCATCCCATACCAGGCCAAAGCCGTAGACGTACACCTCGCCGAAATGACTGTTCTCGATCTTGAGCCATAATGCTCCCCCGGAACCGGCATAGATGTCCTTGGTGACGGTCCATCCCAGTTTAATGCCGTGGGGAGTTGAGGACGCGGGTGTCGACGAGGGTACGTTGATCGTGCTCCCCTCCGCAAGAACTATCTCGGGAGCATTGAGGTCGTCCGGCCCGTATCCGAGCGTCGAACTGGATGTGAGCCATTCCGCGGATGCCACCGCTATGATGACGATGACGATGACCGCGGCGAGCTTCCTCATATGGATTGCTATATACCTGGTAGATAAAAATCGTAAGGGCACATTATCGTGGCAATGAGGGACTGGGTGGGAGCAAGCTTTATTTCAGGAGGCGTGTTATCCGGTCATCGCACGGGTCTGTGGGGTAGCTTGGTCCATCCTTGGGGCTTTGGGAGCCTTAGACCCCGATTCAAATTCGGGCAGACCCACCACTCCTCTTATCCAGACGTTCGATTCTCGATTATGATTCTGCTATTTTTCTTAGCGTGCAGAACGTGCGGTAGACCGGGGTACGGTCTTCCGGCTCGATGAACGCCTGCTCTAGCCTACCGAGGGCCGCACCCACGTTGATCTTGACGTAGTAAGCCTCCGTGGTGCGTGTGTCCTTGTGTCCTAGCGCCCTTGAAACATCTGATAGAAGGCCGGGGTCCCTATCCAGGCATAGGTGGCGAAGGTCGAGCGAAAGTCCTTGATGGTGAACTTCATGCCTGACGCTTCCTCCAACTTGGTCTTGATGATACGCAGGCGGTTCTGGGAGAAGGTGAAAATCAACTCCAGGAACCTCGGATACCAGAGGATCGCAAAGAATGTCCTGGCCGAGGCCTCGAGGGGGGGCGAGGCTAGTCAGCTACGGCCACCCCGTTGAGGGGATGTGGCTGGTTGCGTGCCGGGGAGACATCTTCGTCTACGCGACCTGAGCGGCCCGCCCCATGCACCCATATGAAATGATAATTTTATATCCGGACCGCCGGGAGCGCCCACACCACAACCAGGAGGAGAGTACGATGACCGTTAACATAGAGAGTACGCACAGGGAGATGACCGGGCACAGCAACTTCTTCCGGGAGCACAGGATAGCATCGTTCTTCATACTCACCTATGCGATCTCGTGGACCGCCCTGGCGGTCATCGTGGCTGGCGCTGGTGAGGCCGTCTCGGAGCTGGCGATCCTGGTCGCCCAGTTCGGCCCGGCCATCGCCGGCACCCTGATGGTCTACGCCTCCGTCGGCTCCCTGCGCGAGTTCGCCGCCCGCCTGGTGAAGTGGCGGGTGCCGGTGAAGTGGTACCTGGTCATGCTCGGCCTGCCCGCGGCCCTCACCCTCATCTCGAGCCTGTGGCTGCTCTACCTGGACTTCCCCGTGGACTACTCGCTGATCGTGGAGCAGCTGCCGATGTACCTCCCCTCGCTGCTCATGATCACCCTCATCGCCGGCCTGGGGGAGGAGCCGGGCTGGAGGGGCTTCGCCCTGCCGCACCTCCAGCAGCGTTTCTCGCCGGTGAAGGCGACCGCCATCCTCGGGGTGCTGTGGGCGACCTGGCACCTCCCCCCGTATTTGGTGGACCAGGAGTTCCAAGGCCTCACACTGGGCGGCCCCGCCGTGATGGTGGGGGTCGTCCTCCTCACCCTGCTCATGATCGCCTCCCTGGCGTTCTTCTACACCTGGATCTACAACCACACCGGGAGCGTCCTGGTCATGATGCTGCTGCACGGGAGCATAACTACCGCCCGGGTCATCTTCATGCCCCTGACCTTCGAGGCGTCTCACGACGCCAGCTACCCGCT
This sequence comes from Methanomassiliicoccales archaeon RumEn M1, assembly GCA_001421185.1. Taxonomy (GTDB): domain Archaea; phylum Thermoplasmatota; class Thermoplasmata; order Methanomassiliicoccales; family Methanomassiliicoccaceae; genus DTU008. Next base: position 33,037 of record LJKK01000004.1, on the reverse strand, counting down.
CCTCCTGCTCTCCATCACCGGGACCATCGTGGCCGCGGTGGTCGTCCTCATCAACGCGACCAAGGGGCGCCTGGGGTACGGCTCCGAGGCATAGCGACCAGATCCCCCACCGCGCCCTTGACCATGACCCTCGGATGAGGCAAACGATGATCATAGAGCATCGGAGGCATCATATCGAGAAGAAGCTAGAAAGAGGGCGTAAGATAGAATAGACCGAATCTGATTCGATTATTTCAATGACCAAGAAAATAATCAAGGACCTCCGGGTGAAAGATGTCATGACCCGGGACGTGATGGCCATCTGTCCCGAGGCCACCCTGAAGGACGCTCATGAGATGTTCCAGAAGTATGATTTCAACTCGTTCCCCGTGATCGATGATGGCCATATCGTAGGGATCATAACCAAGCTCGACCTCCTGCGGGCCTTCAGCTACGGAACGAAGTTCCGGCGGAGCAGCTTCTTCGATACCCTCTCCGAGAAGGTCTCCGATGTCATGCGCACGGCGATCGTATCGGTCTCACCGAACGACGATCTGCAGACCGTGGTCGACTACATGGTCGAATTCGCGCTGAGGAGCATTCCCGTGGTGGAGAACGACCGCGTAGTGGGCATGATCTCGAGAGATGACCTCATGCAGCATCTGCTCCTGGAGGATTGAAGGCGATCAGCACGCTCCGGCGGTACGCCATGAGCGTTATGGGCATCGCCCGAACGGCCACGGAACCAGGAGGCAAGGACATCGACGTACCCCTAAGAGCCTGGCTGTTGCCTTTCACGACCGCAGGGAGCATGTCCCCGCCATGGGGCCAAATCGCCGATCTCGAGTTCGACCACTTGGTCGAAGCCCTCACGCTGCGGTGATCGACGGCCCCCGGCCTGCCAGAGCAAATGGATCAATATGCGACGGATCGGGCGGAAGGATGGTGGGCGCCATGATCGTCGATGCCCTGCCGTTCACTGCCCGAAGATCGATAATATTATGGCATTGTCGTACAGGATGAGAGAGGTGGCGGTCATTAGCCAGAATGCATGTTGTCCTCCCGTCAATTATAATAGGAGCATGCGATGCCCCATTGGAGAGTTGCATGCTCACATCCATGCGTTTTGAGCCATACGAAGGTAAGGAAGACTGTGGCCGCCTGGTCGTATACCTTCGCAAATCGTTCACCTGCCGTGTCCCCATAGGGCACATCGAGTATGAGAACGCCGAGGAGATGGCGGCTTTGAGGAAGATCCTGATCTCAAGCCGTTCCGATGTGGAGGAGATAGGGTTTGAGACAACGGTCGGCCTTTTCCACGAGATCTACTTCAAGAAGTGATATCATGGAACTCAAACTGAAGTTCATCGATGACGAGGGCAAGGAGAGCGGCGTCTGCCACGTCCACAAGGTGGTGGACGGCGAGCTGAAGAGGATCGGCGAGATCAAGTACAGCGATCAGGGCGACAGGCGATGGATACTCGATGTCGTGAAGTTCCAGTCCAGCGTCAGCATCCTGGATTGAAACACCTTCCTTTTTTCCAGTCTCGTTGAACCGCTTTTATTCATTTGCGCTCGGCGAGCTGAATACCTCCATGAGGGATCGTCGGAAGGCCGACGTCCAAGTAGAGGAAACCCTCAGCCCTGGCGGCGCCGGCGAGCCCGTGCCACATCAGTTATTGGTCAGCTACCAGGCGTCGGCGAACTGCTCTACCTTCCTCTGCCAACCATCCTCCAGCGGCCCCTTCAGGTCCTTGACGTAGATCTTGGCGTCGGCCACCTTCCTCAGCTCCTTGGACACAAGGATCTCGTCCATCAGGGGCTGGATGCGCTGCCATTGGGCTATCTCCTCCTCGGTGGGCATCCTTCCGTTCTTGTCGGGCCGGGGCATCGCCTCGGTGGAGAACAGCGCATACCTCGTCCCGGCGGGCAGCTTCGCCTTCTTCAGGAAGCGTCGCATTCCTCCGATGGGCTTGCCGATCCGCCCTGGAGAGCCGAAGACGTACAGGTCCGCCGAGGGCAGGGACCCTGGCGAGGCATCCTTGAAGTGCTGTGCTCTGGCCTGATGTCCTCTGGACTCGAGCAGCCTCCTCAGCTCCTCGGCCACCTCCGCACCGTTGCCATACTTCGAAGCGTGATAGATCTCGATCCTCATGGGAACCAGGTGGGCAATCCCAGTAGCGACTATTTGAAAAAATGCGAGGGCCGTACGAGCATCGCTCCAGACGAGATAGTAAAAAGAAAATGCCAGGCGCGAGGACCCGGCAGAATGGAAGGGATGTTGGCCGCACCGGGGGCCGGTGCGGCAAGTGATTGGTTTCCGATCAGTCGCCCCAGACCGCGTCGAGGTCGACGTGCCGCCTGACCAGCTCGGCCACCATCTCGATCTTGGCGTTGTCCGAGGGGTCGATGCGGGCGATCAGCTTGTCCACCATGTCGGCCGTGACCTGGGTCCCATGCCCCACCAGCAGGACGGGGATCTTCAGCTCGTCGGCCTTGACCAGGACGGTCTGGTCAGGGTAGAGGCCTCCCGTCAGGATGAGGCAGGAGGTGTCGGTGGCCAGAGCGGATATGAGCATGTCGGAGCGGTCCCCTCCAGCGATGAGCGCCTTGCGGGTAAGCCGGCGCATCTCCTTCTGCGCCGATTCGGCGGTCATGCCGCCGACCATCACCTTCTCCACGTTGCGGGTGAGGCCCTCCTCTCCGGCCAGCACCTCGGCGTTCAGACCCTCCACGAACTCCTTCACCCGGGGGTAGTTGAGCTCCTGAACGGTGGGCACGCAGCCTAGGACCTTCACTCCGGCGCTCTCCATCATCTTGACGACCTTGGGGTCGTCGCACATGTTGAGGATGACCCCCTTGAGCCTGTGACCGTTGGCCCGGGCCAGACGCTCGTGGATCATGACCTTGTCCAGGGCGTCGGGAGTGCTATGGGAGACCAGCACTATGTCGGCCCCCAGCTCCATGGCGATGGACATGCCGTCGAGGTTGTGCCACGCCCCGGTGCTGAACAGCTCGGCGCCCTCCACCAACATGGCATCGTAGCCGTCCTTGACCCTGTCAAAGCCTGCCACCACGCTCTCCATGCTGACCGGGTTGAAGATGTCGTACTTCATCGGGGACAGCAGTTCCTCGTTCGCCTCCAGGTTGAGAGCCCGCTTCATCATGTGAGCGTCGCGGTCCACCACCCGCCGCTCCACGCACATGACTTCCTCGCGGAAGGGCTTGTAGTAGCCCAACCGGCCTTCGAAGTTCTTGGCCAGGCCAAGAGCTATCGTGCTCTTACCAGAGTACTCGAGCATCGAGCTCAAGAATATCGTCTTCATCAGTTATCCCTCCTCAGTACTACAAGGGCATCGACCGCATATGTGCCCTTGCCCTCATCCCCAACCATCACTGGATTGATCTCCAGCTCCGATATCTCGGGGAAGTCGAGCGCGATCTGCGCGATCCTGAAGATCACGTCCTTCAATGATTCTATGTCGGCGGCCTTTCCTCCGCGGGCGCCGGTGAGAATGGCGTATGAACGGATAGACCTTACCATGGTGTCCACGTTGGTGCGGGTGAGCGGAGCTATGCTCTGCGTCACGTCCTTCATGATCTCCACGAACACGCCTCCCAGGCCGAACGTTATGACCGGGCCGAACTGGTCGTCCCGAGTCATGCCGATCAGGACCTCCTTCCCCTTGACCATCTGACAGATGGTGACGCCGTTGATGTGGGCACCGGGCACGCGGGCCGACACCTTGGAGACCATCAGTTCGAACTCGGCCTTGACGGCGGCCTCGGAGGACACCCCGACCTTGACGCCGCCCACGTCGGACTTGTGGGCGATGTCCGGGGAGTCGATCTTCATGACCACCGGGAAGCCTATCCGGGCGGCGGCCGCGGCAGCCTCCTCGGCGGTGGCGCAGGTGATCTCCTCCGGGACCGCTACGCCATAGGCCCGGAGGATCTCCTTGCCCTCGCTCTCGCTCATGGAGGTGCGGCCGGTCGACAGCACGGAATCGATCATCTCCCTGACCTTCTGTTTGTCACCCTCCATGACCACCGGAGCGTCATCGCCAGCGCTGTCCCTCATCTTCCGGTACCGCACCATGGCGCCCAGGGACCTGATGGCCCTGTCCGGGGAGTCGTAGCAGGGGATGTTGGCTTCCTGGACCAGCTTGATGCCCGCGTCGGTCTTGGTGCCGCCCACGAACGCTCCCACCACCGGCTTGTCCACGTTGCCGGCGAAGGTGGCCAGGTTGCTGGCCACCGCGGAGATGTCCACGGTGTCCAGCGGTGCCAGGAGCACCGCTACGCAGGACACGTTGGGATCCTCCATGACGGCCTTGATGGCGAACTCGTAGCGGTCCGCCGAGGCGTCTCCCAGAACATCCACCGGATTGTAGCAGTTGGCCGCCTCGGGGAGGTAGCCCTTCAGCTTGTCGATGGTCTCCTTCTCGAACGATGCCAGAGTGAGTCCGTGATCGGAACAGGCATCAGCGGCCATGACTCCATGGCCTCCCGCGTTGGTCACGATGGCGAGGCCGTCGCCCTTGGGCAGCGGCATGTTGGAGAAGACCTGCAGCAGGTCGAACATCTCATCGATGGTGTTGACCCTGATGGCGTTGGCCTGGCGGAACGCGGCGTCATACACCTTGTCGCTACCGGACAGCGCCCCGGTGTGGGACGAGGCGGCCTTGGAACCAGAGCTGGTTCGACCTGACTTGAGGATGATTAGGGGCTTCTTCTTGCTGGCCTCGCGAGCCTGGCGTACGAGCTCCCGGCCACGGTTGGCCCCCTCGACGTACATGCCAATGACGTTGGTGTTGGGGTCGTCCTTCAGGTACTCCAGCAGGTCGGCCTCATCGACATCGACCTTGTTGCCCACCGAGATGAAGGTCGAGAATCCCACGCCGGTCGCGGTGGACCAGTCCAGCAGGGAGCTGCACACCGCGCCCGACTGGGAAGCGATGGCCACCGACCCGGACACCGGCTGGATGTTGGTGAACGTTCCGTTCATGCAGTGATGGGTGTTCATCATGCCCATGCAGTTGGGCCCCAGCACCCTCATGCCGTACTTCTTCGCTATCTCCCCCACCCTCTTCTCAAGGATGGCGCCCTCCTTGCCAAGCTCCTTGAACCCGGCGGTGATGACCACCACGGAGTTGACGCCCTTTATCCCGGCCTCCTCCATCACCGACGGCACCAGCGTGTTGGGCACGCATACGATCGCCTGATCCACCTCGGCCGGGATGGCCGTTAGAGAAGGATATGCGCGCAATCCCAAGATCTCGTCGGCCTTGGGGTTGATGGGATACAGCTTTCCACGAAACTTCGACTGAATTAGGTTGTTCAGCACAATATGACCAATCTTTCGCGAGTCACTAGAAGCTCCGACCACCGCAATCGATTCTGGTTCGAACAAAGACTTCATTGAGATCAACCAGCAGTTGTAGATTTGAGCAGGAAAAGTGGGTTCTCAATTTAATGCTATGTACTTTGATACGACAATCGACGAGTGAGAGAAACGATAACGTTTTACGAATTATCGTAGCTAGAAGCTAGCGCTCGGTTGACCCATTGATGCTGTGAAAAAAGGAGCGCCCGTCCGGCCGGGATGATATGCTCGATCAAGGGCCTTGACCGCTCTCCGGAATGCGACAGGCCGCGTACAGGGATGTGATCCCCGGATCACTCGATCCTATCCACGCAGAACTTGTTGAAGATATCCTTCCAGAACAGGATGCCAACGCACTTGCCATCGTTGTCGACCACGGGCAGGCGGGCCACGTCATGCTCCTTCATCAGTTTGACCGCTTCGGCCAGGGGAGTGTCCCTCTTCACGGTGATGACGGGGCTGGTCATAACCTCGCCGATCGTCATGTTGACGAACCGGTTGCGGTTGATCATATAACGGCGAAGGAGATCACGCTCGGTGAATATACCTACAACCTGGCCCTTCTCATCGTCCTCCACCACCACGCTTCCGATGTCGTTCTCGATCATCAGCTCGATGGCGCTGGAGACGGAGTCCTCAGGAGTCACTATCTCCTTCTTCTTAATCATGTAGTCCTTGACCTGGGGCATCGTATCATTTCTCGGGTATGCTACAGTTTTATATTAAAGTTAGTCGGGCCCGCCCTCGGCCCCTGGGCTGGCATCCCCCAGAGGTCCTGGGCGCCAGCCATCGGAGGCGATGGCCAGCAGGCTGCTGTGGGCAAGGCAAGAGATTTCTACCCAGAGGACAATCCATACGATGTGTCCCCATCACCGTCGGTCGGCGAGCCCGCCCCTCCGTTCGCGTTGCCCGAGGCATACGGAGGCAGCATCGCGCTCCATGACCTGCTACGGGACCGGATCGTGGTGCTAGCATTCTATCCATCGCCGTTCGGGATGATGTGCGGGGTGGAGCTGAAGCACCTCAAGGACATGTACGATGAGTTCCGATCGGCGGGGGCGGAGGTGGTCGGCTTGGCCACCAACAGCGTTCCCGTCATGTCGGCCTGGAGGGAGCGCCTTGATCTGCCGTTCCCTCAGCTCTCGGACCTCGACGGCGCGGTCAGCTCCGCCTACGGGCTGCTGCTGGGAAAGGAGGGCTACCTTGGAGGGCGATGCAATCGGGCGGTCGTCATCGTGGACCGCGACGGCATCATCAGGTACCGGTGGATAGCCAGCGATGTGATCCAGGCCGAGGAGCCCGACTACGACGAGGTCCTGGAGGCCTGCCGGAACATCTCCGCCGCCCTCACGTCCTCTCCATCTCCAGCTGATAGTACTCGCTGAGCTCCCACCGCCCGATGACGCGGAAGCGCGAGAACATTTCGAGCGCCTCGTCCATATCGATCCTCTCCTCAACGGGAGGGCCCATGGAGGTCGGCCTCCGGGGAAAATCGACCAACGATATGCGTCCGCCGGGCCTCAGCATCCTGGACATGTCACCGATGGTCCGCTCCACATCGTCGAGCTCGTGCAGCACGTTGATCAGGACGAAGCGGTCCACCGACCAGTCGGCCAACGGGATGTGGCCTGCATCGGCCACTACCGGATCGATGTTGTCCAGCCCCCTCGCCTCATCCATCAATGCCTCCAGCATCCCTCTCTGGATGTCCAGCGCGATGACCCTGGCCGTCAGGCGGGAGAGCGGTATCGAGACGTAGCCCGGGCCGCTCCCCAGGTCGACGCATACCTCATCGGACCGGGGGGACATGCGAGCTATCATCTCCTCGGCCGGCTGGACCGCCCTTCGCCTCTCGTCCCTCAGCCGGTCCTTCTCCCGCCCGGGGAACCTATGCGCCATCCTTGGCCTCCAGTCCCACGTCCCCGATCACCAGGCTGCCCTCGTCCCGGGACATCACCTTCCTTGTATCCAGAAGCAACAGCCGGGCGCGGTGGAGAGGGGAATCCACCACCAGGGTCTCGTACTCCCCGCCCTCCCCGGCCAGGTTCATCCCGTACCTCTTCGACAGCTCCCGCAGCCCGTCCAGTGCGGTGGCATCGAGCTCCCGGCCCAGCCATGAACCGTCCATCCCCTCGGACGACACCCGTACCGGGATGGAGCGTATGCCGGACATGATCATGTCCGCCATGAGCATCTCCTGGTCCTTCCTCCACATCGGGCTGAACGTCCTCAGGCCCAACTCCTCGCAGACCTGGTTTATGCGGTCCCATTGGTAATCGGAGGCGATGGCTCCCGTCACCACGCCGTCCACGTCCAGGCCGGTCAGCGCCCTGCGTAGCGCATCCAGGTCGCTCTCCTCCTCCCCCGTGCTGTCCTCGGTGAGGAGGGGCAGCCCCATCGCTTCGGCCATCGCGGGAAGGAATCTCAGATTGGGCACGTGGAACACCCAGGAATGCTCGTCCGAGGGAACGACGCTGACCAGGGCCACGAGCTCATGCCCCATCTGCGCCATCGTGTAGGCGGCGTAGGTGCTGTCCTTGCCTCCCGAGAAGAGTACGGCCAAACGCATGATGGAACATTCGCGCCGACCGTCTTAATGCTTGAGGACATCGCCGCATGGGTCACGGGACCGCCCGAAGTAGGCGTACCTAACGCTGCTGCGCGGCACGGCAACGTCCCGGAGCCCGTTCCGGACCAGGGACGACGTAATAGGAACGAGAGCAGGGCGCTCGGTGCTTCGCCAATTATAATTATCGGGGCGTCGGTAGCGGGGCCATGTACTGCCCTCGCTGTGAACGGACCATAAGGAAGGAGAGGCTGGAGGAGCTCGACCACGAGCTCAAGAGACGGTTCGACAAGGATTCCATCGAGCGAGGGAAATGTCCAGTGTGCGATACACCCCTCATACAGGTGAAGAAGGAGGAACGATGATGCGCCTCGATGAGCTGAGCTCGACGGAGTTCAAGGAACGCATGGCGTCCCGACCGGTCGTCATCCTGCCGGTCGGGGGGACCGAGGCCCATGGCGCCCATCTGCCGCTGTGCACCGATTCCGCCCAGCCCGAGATGGTGGCTGACGCGGTGGCCGAGCGCATCGGGGGGCTGGTCGCCCCGCCGCTGAGGTACGCGTTCCACAGCTCCACGCGCAACATGCCAGGCACCTTGACCCTTGGCCTGGAGACCACCAGGATGGTGGTCCAGGACATCCTTGAGGCGCTGGTCCAGAACGGGGCGGACAAGCTGGTGGTCCTGAGCGGCCATGCCGGCTCGTCCCACCTGGTGGCGCTCAAGCAGGCGTGCGCGGACATCGTGAGGGCCCATCCCGACGTCAGGGTGATGATGCTGAGCGATTACGACCTGGCCAAGGACTATCCGATCGACCAGAAGGGCGATGGGCACGGAGGGAAGGTGGAGACGTCCAGGATGATGGCCATAGCGCCCGAACTGACCCGGAAGGCCGAGCGCGAGGGCCGGTACGTCAGCCATGGGTTCATGATCGTTGCCGATCCCGAGACGTCCATGCCCAGCGGCTATGTGGGGGCGGCCCACGAGGCCGATGGCGAGCTCGGTAGAAAGATAAACGAGTACATAGTGGACCGATTGACCGAGGAGATCGAGCGTTCCTTCGGAGGGGTAAGATGAACGAGACCAAGAAGCGGGCCGCCCGCAAGGCGGTGGAATATGTGGAGGACGGCATGGTACTGGGCCTGGGCACCGGTTCCACCACCAGGTACGCGGTGGAGGAGATCGGCCGCCTGGTGCGAGAGGGCTACGAGCTAGTGGGCGTGCCCACCTCCTTGGAGACGGAACGACAGGCGCGGTCCCTGGGCATACCGATCTCTACGCTGGAAGAGGTGAAACGGCTGGACCTGACCATCGATGGGGCGGACGAGGTCGACCCCCAGTTCCAGCTGATCAAGGGGCTGGGCGGCGCTCTGCTGAGGGAGAAGATCGTCGCCTACCACTCCCGGCAGGAGATCATCATAGTGGACAGCTCCAAGATCGTGCAGAAGCTGGGCGTCAGGACGCCGTTGCCGGTGGAGGTCACCCCCTTCTCCCATGGACGGACCAAGGAGGCCATCGAGGAACTGGGATGCACAGCGGTGCTGCGAGGAGGCGAAACACCGTTCGTGACCGATAATGGCAATTACATATACGACTGCAAGTTCAATGGCATCGAGGACGCGGAGAGGCTGGAGGTCGACCTGGACTCCATACCAGGCGTGGTGGAGAGCGGGCTCTTTCTAGGGCTGGCCTCTCGTGTGGTGATAGGGACAGAAGAAGGAGTAGAGGTAAGAGAGAGGAGCGATCAGGACTGCTGAGCGGCCTGCTTCAGCGCCTTGATGTTGTTCTCGATGTCCTCTATCCTCTTCCTCTCCTCTTTCTCGATCGTCTCGATGATCTTCTCGAACGGCAGGGCCAGCCGGTAAGAGTGGACCGGTCTTCCCTTCCCTTCCTTCTTTATGTCCCTCTTGACCACCCACTTGCGGCGCCGCAGCTCCTGCATGGCGATGGACACCTCTGGCTGCCTCAGCGCGGTGGATATCTCGATCTCCACCGAAGTGGTCTCCTCCTTCTTGCGCAGGAAAACCAAGGTCTTCGCGACATTCTTTGGCATGTCCGTGCGCATGAGGAGCCTCACCAGGGTCTCATCCTTCTTGGTAAATCCTCTCTCGTTCATAATTTATCTTAAGCAATTATTTAACAGGCCATATATATGCTTATCGATTTGAGGGAAGCTGCCCGACGGGGGATGTCAGCCAGTCATCTTTTTTCAATCTGTTCGATAAACATCCAGCTATATTTACGAAGATGATTTTCGACCGACGATATTTTTACATTCATGCGGATCCTGCGACCGTCGATTGCTGTTCGTTGCGTCGTTTTGTCCGGAAGCTGCGGGCCATGCGGACCTCCGTCCCCGGGCAGGCCCGCCGTCGGGCGGCGGAGCGGGCCGGCGAGGCGCCAGCCGTTTGCCATCTGGCCTGCCGTTCAGTGGAAGGATGGGTACAGTGATAGTTTAAATATTAAATGCGTATTAGGACACTCCACTCCGTTAGGTGATAGCATGAAGATGCCTCACAATATCAAAACCTACTGTCCAAAATGCCAGGCTCACACTCTCCATGAGGTGGAGAGGGTAAAGAAGAGAAAGGCCAGTGAGCTCAAGTGGGGGCAGAGGAGATTCAGGCGCGCGACCTCCGGCTACGGAGGTTTCCCCAGGCCGAAGCCCGAGGGAAGGGAGAAGCCTACCAAGAGGATCGCCCTCCGCTACCGGTGCAAGACCTGCAAGAAAGCGCATCAGAGACCCTGCTTCAGGGCGAAGAAGTTCGAGCTGGAGGAGTGATATCCATGGCCGATCCCAATACTGGTAAGTTCATCAAGGTAAGATGCCCCGACTGCAGCAACGAGCAGGTGGCTTTCAAGAACCCTGCCATGAACGTGACGTGCAATGTCTGCGGTTCCACCCTCATCAAGTCCAAGGGCGGCGCGGGCGAGCTTCGCGGCGAACTGGTCGAGGTAGTTGATTAAAAATGGTCCGAACCAGCGAGTTCCCCGAGGAAAGCGAACTGGTCGTGTGCACGGTCCAGAACGTCAAGAACTTCGGGGCCTTCGTCACCCTAGACGAGTACGGTGGGAAGGAAGGCTTCATCCACATACGGGATGTGCCACCGGCTGGGTAAAGTACATCAGGGACTATGTCCGCGAAGGACAGAAGGTCGTGTGCAAGGTCCTGGGCGTCGATTCGTCCAAGGGCCATATCGACCTCTCCCTCAAGTCTGTAAACGAGCATCAGAAGAGGGAGAAGATCCAACAGTGGAAGAACGAGAACAAGGCCGAGAAGCTCATGGAGATCGTGGCGGAGAGGATGGGAAAGGAGCCTGCCGTCCTCTACGAGGAGTTCGGCTACGACATCATGGACACGTACGGCACCTTGTTCGGAGCGTTCGAGCAGGTGGCCGCCCATCCTGAGTCCCTGGAGGAAGAGGGATACTCGGGAGACTGGGTCCAGACGTTCATCGAAGTGGCCAAGGAGAACGTCACGCCCCCGCATGTTCAGATCGATGGATATCTGGAGATGACATGCCCCGCACCTGACGGAGTTGACAGGATCCGGGACGCCCTCTTGGCTGGCGAGGCATCCAGCAAGCGGGCCAAGATACAGTATATCGGCGCTCCAAGGTACCGTGTCGTTATTACCGCGCCCGATTACAAGATCGCTGAGGAAGAGCTCAAGAACGTCACCGCCACCGTCATCGAGAAGATGCAGGATTGCGGCGGCAAAGCGGTCTTCCACCGCGAGGGTAAATGAGTTCGCAGCCCGCCTCATCCCGTGTTGGACGCCCAGGCCACCTACGGAAGGATTAAAAGATGCGAACGTCGTTGAGAAAGTGTCCCAAGTGCGTCAGGTACACGCTGAGGGAGCGGTGCCGCCTCTGCGACACTAGGACCGACACCCCGATCCCGCCCCGTTATTCTCCAGAGGACCGATACGGAGAGTACAGGCGAAGGCTGAGAAAGGAGAGCGAGAGACATGGATAAGATCAAGATCATATATTCCGAAGAGCCGGTGTTGGACAATCCCATCCTTGTCGAGGGGCTCCCCGGCGTGGGCAACGTGGGCAAGCTGGCCGCCGAACACCTTCTCGATCAGATAGAGGCCGTCAAGTTCGCCGACATATACTCGGTCCACTTCCCGCCCCAGGTGATTGTGGACGACGAAGGGGTGGTGAAGCTCGTCAACAACGAACTGTACTACTCCAAGGCCGATGGCAACCATCCGGACCTCATCATCATGGTGGGGGACTACCAGGGCCTGACGCCCGAGGGGCAGTACGAGATATCCGATGCCGTTCTGGGGATCGCCAGGAAGTTCAACGTCTCGCTGATATTCACCCTGGGAGGATATGGCATCGGCAAGATGGTCGAGACCCCGCGGGTCCTGGGCGCCGCCACCTCCAAGGAGCTGGTGGAGGAGATGAAGGAGAAGGGGGTCATCTTCTCCAAGGGCGAGCCGGGCTCGGGCATCGTAGGCGCTAGCGGGCTGCTGCTCGGACTGGGCAAGATCGCCGGTCAGAGGGCGGTATGCCTCATGGGCGAGACCTCGGGATACTTCGTGGACCCCAAGGGCGCCGAGGCCGTGTTGCGCATCCTGGCCAACATCCTGAACGTCCAGATAGACTTCTCCGAGCTGGAGACCAAGGCGGAGCAGATCGACCTCATCACTTCCAAGCTCAAGGAAGCGGAGGCCCCCGCCGAGCCCCGCAGAGAGGACCTGGGCTACATCGGATGAGCCGAGAAAACCCCTTACCATTCTCACGGCCCCTCGGGGCCCTTCCATTTATCCCTACTCACGTGTCGCCGGCCCCTCCTGGTGAGGTATCTCTCCGGCATGTTCGATCGATCGCTGAGCGCGGCATGAACGCTGCTGGAGCGCCATATGGAAGAGATCACGAAAGAGGAGCTGGAGGAGGCCATACGGGCCATCGCATCAACGATCGGCAAGTGTGAGAAGGTCCTACCAAAACTGAAGGAGGGCACCTCTCAGCACACGCTGCTCGCTCGCCGGATCAAGGCGTTCCGCATCGCGATCGAGCTGATGGAAAGGGAGCTGGTACGTCTCCACCATGATGATCGACACGACCTTTCGCGTCGTTCCGAACGAGAGCCTTGAGCATAAAAATAGAAAATGGGGAGGTAGTACGGGCCTTGAAGTGCATCCCATCCCTTTCCGGCAGCCCTACTTTTTCAAGTATTCCTCTTGAAAGATCTCCATGGCAGCGAGCGTCTTCTCTGCCTCCTCCATTTTCTTGACCTTGTCCATCACGATGTCGACCCGCTCATAGATGAAGTCCCGTATGGCCGCCCGGATGGCCTCGGAGCGGGAAGGAAAATCATCCACTTTGACGAGGAAGTCCAGGGCTCGGATGTACCGTTCGGGAAGTCGAATAGTGACCTTTTCCAGCTCTGGTCCTTCCATTCTCGCACCATGCCGACGAAGGAGGTCGGACCGACCTCTTTTGTCCGACAACGTTATGTCTCTATAGATATATAATAATTGGCGGAACGTCCAGAACGGGCTCCCCGCCCGGGCAAATGGGCCGTTGAGGGGATGGCAGGAGGCGGCATATTGGTAAGGTCTAAATACAGTATCCGCATTACCAGAGTCGCCCCGCCTTAGCTCAGTCTGGCTAGAGCGGCTGACTGTAGTGGGTTACCGGTCTTTCCGGTTCTCAGCCGCCGATATCAGCAGGCCCCCGGTTCAAATCCGGGAGGTGGGACCACTCCCTTTTTTCATTATTCATGTCTGAGCCCAAGCTCTTGCCGATGACGGCCGCCGATGTGATGTCTCAGACCGCGTCATCCGAGGAGCTCCGGGCGGCCGCCTCGCCATCGGCCAATACCTTCTCCTGGTCGACCGTCGTCATGCGGTGGTCCTCCACCACGACCTCTCCGTCGCACAGCACGGTCTTGACGTCGGCCCCGCAGGCCGAATAGACTAGATTGGAGATCATGTTCTCAGGCCGCAACGGCCGTAGGTTGGCCGACCGACCGTCCATGATCACCAGGTCGGCCTGTTTGCCCACCTCTATCGAGCCTATGCGGTCCTCCATGCGGATGGCCCTGGCCCCCTCGATGGTGACCAGGTCCAATAGCTGTTGGGCGGGCAGGACGGTGGGGTCCCACCGATTGGACTTCTGCAGCAGCGACAGCACCCTCATCTCCCGGAACATGTCCAGGCAGTTGTTGGTGGTGGACCCGTCGGTCCCGATGGAGACCGTCACACCGTTCTGGAACATCTCCGGCAGAGGTGCCACGCCCCCCGTGGCCAGCTTCATGTTGGACACCGGGCAGGTCGAGACCTTGGCGCCAGTCCGGGCCAGCTGTCTGATCTCGGCCATGGTCAGCCAGGCGGAATGGGCGGCCAGACAGTGATCGTTCAGGAAGTCGATGCCGGCCAGATAATCGGCGGGCCTCTTGCCCTCCTTATTCTTGCAGTCCACCACCTCCTTCCTCGTTTCCGACAGGTGGAAGGTCAGCAGCAGGTCGTTGTCAAGGGCGTACTCCTTTGCGCCGAGGAAGGTCTCGGTAGAACATACATACACCCCTTGCAGCCCCAGGGCCGGGATCACTCGGGACCGCCCGCTATGGCTGCGATGGAAGCGCTTGGCATTGTCGAGCGGCGTGCCCGACTGTGTTGTGTACTGGGCGTCCAGCACGGCCCATCCCAGGATTCCTCGTATCCCTGTCTCCTCCACCGCCCTGGCGATGACGTCTTGGGCGTAGTACAGGTCGACGAAGGTCGTGGTGCCGCTCAGCAGCATCTCCATGCAGCCTTGCCGCGCCCCCGCCAGGATGTCCCCCTCGGTGCGCCGGGCATCGATGTCGAAACCCCTGTCGAGGAACCTGTCGAACGGAAGGTCATCGATCTGCCCCTTCAGGATGGACATGGAGACGTGGGAGTGGGTGTTGACCAGCCCCGGAATGACGATGTCTCCCGTGGCGTCGATCTCCCGGTCGGCCGAACCGCGGACCTCTCCTATTCCGGCGATGCGACCGTCCTCCACCAGTATATCGCCCTTCACTATCTGGCGCGATGGATTCTGGGTAACGATATGGCCATTCCTGATGACGGTTCTCATGCTCTTCGACCATGCCTCTGGTCGATATATAATCCTGTCATCGCGAGCGGAAGAATAGAGTAGGGGTCAGAGCATTAGGTCGGAGCGATGACCAGCCTTACGTTCCTGGGAACGGGGGGGAGGGCGCTACACCACCATCTACCAAGTTCGCGCCACCGGCGGGATGTACATCCATGATCAAGGACGCCTGCACCTCGATCCAGGACCATCGGCGCTGGCTGGCATGAGGTCCCTGCATCTGGACCCCGCCCTGACGGATTGCGTGATGGTGTCGCACTGTCATCCCGACCATTACGGGGATGCGGAGATGCTCATCGAGGGCATGACCAAGGGAGGCCACCGACATTCCGGCAAGCTGGTAGCCCCCCGCTCGGTCCTGGAGGGAGGCGGCAAGTTCTCACAGGCCATCTCCACCTATCATCAGACCCTCCCCCAGGAGGTCATCAGGGTGGCGCCCGGGGACCGGTTCCAGGCAGCGGGCATGATGGTGGAGGCCACTCCCGCCGTGCACTCCGACCCGGACGCAGTGGGCTTCAGGTTCGACACCCAGGCGGGCACGGTCTCATATGTGGGAGATAGTGAGATCGACGACCGCCTCTTCCACGCCCATGAGGGCGCCAGGGTGCTCATCATCAATCTGACGTGCACCACCCGCACCAGGATCCCCATGCATATGTACACCGAGACGGCGGCCGATCTGATATCAGGCATCGGCCCGGAGGCGGCGGTGCTGACCCATTTCGGAGTGGGCGTGTTCGAGGACGGAGTGGATGAGCAGGTCCGTTACATAGAGAAGAGGACAGGGGTGCGGACCATTGCGGCCGAGGACCTGATGACCATCGAGATGGGAAGGGAGATCGTTCCCTGGCCCGCCCGGTCGGCCTCGGGCCGCTGAGCCCTCTCAGAGGGGCGATATACGTCCGGACAAAGGTATTATAATTTCCAGAACGCCTGGAAAAGGTAATGATAGTCTGTCAGCTGGCTGGTTTTCTGGGGAGCGGGAAAACCACCTTGTTGATCCGCCTGGGCACCGCTCTTGGCCGTGCCGGTAGACGGGTCGCCATCATAGTCAATGAGGTCGGCGAGGTGGGGGTGGACGGAGCGGTCATCGAGTCCAATGGGCTCAGGAGCGTGGAGCTCACCGAGGGGTGCATCTGCTGCTCCCTGTCCGGCAGCCTGCAGAACACTCTCCGCCAGGTATCGACCGAATTTGAGCCGGACGTCATCATGATCGAGCCGACCGGCCTCGCCCTTCCCAACAAGATCAAGCAGATAGTGCGCACGTCCATGATAGGAGAGGATCGTACCTTCACCATCTGCCTCATCGACGCCTTCCGGGCGCCGAAGCTCTTCGCTGAGGCCGGAGCCTTCCTGGGCCGGCAGGTGGACGGGGCGGACGTGGTGGCGATCAACAAGGTGGACCTGGTGTCCCAGGAAGTCCGGGACCAGGTGGAGGGTACCGTGAGGGGCATCACTTCGTCCACGCCCATCGTGTTCATTTCCGCCCGCGACGGCCAGGGGATCGAAGAACTGGTCGGCATGGTGGAGGAGGTCCTATGAGCGAGAACACCAAGGATGAGGCGCATGCCGGCTCCTTCGGAATGAGGCTCCTGTTCACCTCCCGGGGGATCGAGCGAGGGGAGCTTGCCGAGCTCATCGTCGGAGCGGTTCGCTCGATGGGCAACAGCATCGTCGCCCAGAAGGGGATGTTGATAGGGCATGTGAAAGCGTTCGTCTCGGTTCCAGGGGGCTCGCTCCAGGTCAACATGGTCGACCTGGACCTGGGCCCTGAGAAGGAGGACCGGCTGCCCGAGGGGGCGATCGTCGAGGGTGAGATGAAGTTCATGGCCGCCGTCGTCGGCCTTACCGACAGGGAACTGGAGAAGATCGTCAGGAGCAACCTGGAAGCCCTTGGCCCCAGGCTGGAGCTGGGCATTCTCGGGCACAGGCACGATCATTGAGGTGACACATGTACGGAATCGCAATAGATGTAGGGACCAGCGGCATGAGGATGCACGCTGTGGATCTGGAGAGCAAGAAGATCATCTCGACCGCCATCACGGTTCGCCACCCGGTCCCGGGGGCCAACGTGATGGACCACCTCACATTCTGCATCGAGGTGCAGCAGGACCTGGCCCATCGCCTGTTGATCGACACCGCGAACAAGCTGATGAACCTGTTGGACATCGACCTGTCCGGGGTGGAGAGGGTGGCCATCTGCGGAAATCCCATCCAGCTGTCCATGTTCCAGAACATCGAGACCCGCGACCTGGCCTTTGTCGGCGAAACGGCCTTGAAGGTTCGGGGGGTGGAGCTGCAGAGGCGGGACGCCGCGGTCATCAATGCCGTCGATCTCGGCCTGAACCTGCCGGACAAGTGCCAGCTGTACGTTCCTCCGGCCATCAAGCACGAGATAGGGGCGGACGCCCTGGCCATGATGTACAAGACCGGCCTCCTGGATAGAAAGGAGAACGTGCTGGTGACCGACTACGGGACCAACGCGGAGATGGCCATCAAGGTCGGCGACGAGATCATCACCGGCTCGGCCGCCGCGGGGCCCGCCATAGAGGGGCAGCACATCAAGGCCGGCATGCTGGCCTCTCCTGGCGCCATAAGCGATGTCAATGGCGTGAACGACTGGAGATGCACCGTGCTCGACGATGATATCATGGCCAAGCCCGGCGACGTGGTCGACCCCAACACGGGCGGCGTGATGGAAGAGGGGGAGATGCACGGCCGGGCGGTGGGGGTGACCGGCACCGGGGTCATCGCGGCCATCGCCGAGGGGTTGGACTCGGGTCTGATCAAGATGCCCCACATCACCACGTTCGACCGCAAGCTTCACCTTCAGGACGGTGTCGTCCTGGAGGAGCACGACGTCGTGGAGGCGGCCAAGACCTTTGGCGCCATGAGGGCCGGCCATTTCACCCTGCTCGAACATGCGGGATTGAAGTTCGAGGAGCTGGACATCATGTACATGAGCGGGGCCTCCGGGACCTACGTGGACGCCGTCAAGGCCCGGCGGGTGGGCCTGCTGCCCCCCACCTGCAGCCAGATCTACCAGTTTGGAAACACGTCCCTGGCCATGGCGCTGGACCTGGTGAGGGACCCCGAGGTGCTGGACGAACTGCAATCGCTCGCCCAGACCATCAGGGCGAACCATGTCATGTTCGCCTCCGACAAGGTGTTCGAGAAGGTGTTCATCCAGGAGCTGGCCTTCTGGACCGAGGGCATGCCCATAGAGGCGTACAACATGATGCTGGGGATCTCCGACCTGCAGCCGCTGCCTCCCATCACCAAGGAGGCCAAGGTGACCCGCACGGTCATGAGGGACATTCCTGACCTAGGCCACAAGGGCCTGAAGGTCCTTCGCGACATCGGACTGTATGTCAAGGGCAGCTTCGAGGGATGCACTGGCTGCGAGAGATGCGTGCAGGAATGCCCTGAGAGCGCCATCAGGATCAGGCAGGGAGGGACGCACGGTTTCGAGCTGGAAGTGGCCTCCGACCTCTGCAATGGCACCGCCTGCATGCGGTGCGAGAGGGCCTGCCCGCAGAAGTGCTTCAAGTTCCGCGAGTTGCAGAAGGGACTGGTGCGGACCTAGGCCACCCGCCCTCTTTCCTTTTTTTGGCCTCGCCGGCGCCCTTCAAGCTAGATGGCCGTATCCTCGCCAGGTCATGGGGACATGGTCGTCCTGATCTAGAGAGTCAATATCCACGGTCCGCCAGGGACGGCTTCCGTATCACCAACAAGCAATAATAAAAGAAGAAAGGGAAAAGGTTTGAGGAGGGACAGGCTTGTTCAGAGGTCGTAGTTCCTCGGGTTGAACATGGGAATGTCCTTGTAGGCCTTGAGGCACTGGTCCACGAACTTGCCCTGCTCGTCGGGGAGCGCGCTCAGGTCGGTGATGATCCTGCGGAGCATGTCCTGCTCGTGCTTGGACAGCTTCAGCTTTCCGGCCTTCGACTCCTCCTCGATGAGCCTGGCAGCGGTCATGCCGGCAGCTTGGCCCTCAGGTAGATATCATTCCCGTTCTCAGCGATGGCCTGACCGATCTTGTACGCGTTGTCGTAGGCCAGGATGAACGACTCGGGGGACCTGTACCTGTCCGTGGCCATGTACAGGTCACGGAGCAGCTTGTCCTGCTTCAGCTGCTTGGCGGTGTTCATCAGAGCGGCCTCGTAGCCGATGTTGCCAAGCCAGCACTGGACGGACGAGCCGCCGAACTCGGGGTGGTACTCGACCGACTCGTTGGACCACAGGTCGCACACCTGGGCGATGAGGTTGCCCATCAGGTCGGCGTGAGCGCACTGGGCACCCTTACCCTCCTGAGCGCAGGGCTTTCCGGCGATGGCCTTGACGATCGGGCCCTCGTAGCCGCAGTCCTTGTCGGGACCAGTGGCACCGGCCTCCCAGGCAACCAGGGTCCTGGCGGACGCGATCGCCCTCGTCACGGCAGAGAAGGTCCTCGGTATGTCCTTGTCCAGATACCCGCCCGCCATGAACATGGAGGTGTTGGCGCCGGCACAATTGGTGTCACCGCCAGCCCGGACCTTGTTCTTCTTGGCGATCTCGACGATCTGGGGCCAGATCCATTCCATGTCCAGGCTGCCCAGGTAGCCGATACCGAACAGCCATCCGCGGATATCCTGGTGCAGGATAGCGTAGTCAGCGACCTCCTTGCCGCCCATGGTCTCGACTGAGAGCAGGTCGGCGCCGTTGGCAGCGGCCACCTCGAAGGCCTCGATGGTCTTCTCGGGGTAGGAGTGCTTCTTGTCCATGCCGGGCCTCAGGCCCTCCTCCGCCAGCCTCGGGTCGGCGATGGTGTGCCTGATGGACAGAGCGATGCCGTACTCATCGTGGTACTTCTGCATGAGCTCCTTCTGTCCGGCCACCACGGGCTTCTCGAACTTCTCCGGATCGTTGACCATCTGGAAGACGTGCTCGTTCTCCAGCTGAACGGCGGGGAAACCGAGAGTGATAGCCCTGTCCAGAACATCCTTGGTGATGTAATCGACATATTCGCGGCGCAGGGTCTCGGGGTTCTTCTCGGCGCCAGGCCTTGGGGCGAAGTTAACCTCTGGAATGACCATTCCCGCACCGACGGTCTGTCCGAGACCGTAGGACACAGGGTATTTGGCCTCTCCAAAGACCATCTCATCCGGCGAGCCATACTCCATCTTGGTGTATCTCTTCAGTGCCATTTTTTTCACCTCCAGTCTTTAAGCTCCTCCGGTGAGTTTGTCCCAGTTCTCCCTGAGCTTCCTCCAGTCCCATCCCTCAGCCGCCTTGTTGGCGAGGGCGGGTCCCTGAGCGGCCTTCTCGGCGAACACACCCATGGGGTAGGATTCCACATAGGCACGGTTGACCGCACCGCCAGCGCAGATGAAGGGGATGTTGATGCCCTTCTCCTGGAGCCTGTCCGCCACCTTGGGGAACGCGGACATGGTGGTGGTCATAAGCGCGGTGCCGGTGACCAGCTGGGGCTTCTCGCTCTCAACGGTCTGCACAACGTCCTCCACAGCCACGTCCCTGCCCATGTCGATGACGTTGAAGCCATTCGACTTCAGCAGCACGGCGGCGATGTTCTTGCCGATGTCGTGGGGGTCTCCCTCGGCAACGTGCATGACCACCTTGCCCTTCATCTCACGGGCGCCGGTCATCTTGGACTCGCAGAGCTTGACGCCGCGGTCCATGGCGTCGGCGGCGACCATGACGTGAGGCAGATAATAGATGCCTCTTCCGTACAGCTCGCTCACCACATCCATTCCCTTTACCAAGCCCTTGTCGATGATCTCCTCAGGAGAGAACGTCCCAAGAGCGGCGGTGACGTCGTCCTGCACATTCTTGTAGCGCATAAAGACGACGTCCTCGGCGATCTTCTTGAGAACGGGGTCCTGGGGGACCATCTTCGCGGCTATGTCCTCGGGGGTTTCTCGCGCCTCCATTTGAATATCATAGCGGCGCAGAACCCTATCGTAGTTCACACTCTTTAGGTCTATCATGCTCGCACCTCAACCCTATCCTCCTATAGGGCTCAAGGGAACCTTTCGGTGCCCTTGTCTCAAAGATTTCCTTTCTTCATATTTGTAGCTAACTCGCCTTTGTATATCGAGAATCATGATCGCCATTCCATTTGGCCAGCATAATGATATCTATACAGATAATATTATGTTGGCATATATTGCGCAATGCTGCCTGGCAAGAAGGTGCGGCGTTATGTCGCTAGATCCGCGATGCGGGCCGCTCCATCATCGACCATGCATCAAGAGGGGCGCTGCAACTCACGATAATGAGTTTATAACTGACGCTTGCTGAATCGTCCCGGCGCCTGGGGCGGATGCTCTACTTTCCTCCTGAGAACTTTTGAATCCCCACCACACCGTCCCGGGCGCTGACAACCACGACGATGGAAAGTGTTATTGGCTATCGGCCTGATGCCGCAGACATGGCCATTGAGGACGAGGTGCTGCGCAGGATCAGGCCCACCCCAGAGCAACGGGAGCGCGTGGACAGGGCAGCGAAGGCCATCCTTGAGGCGGTCCGCGAAAAGGCTCGGGAGAAGGGGCTGGACATCCAGATCATGTTGGTCGGCTCGGTGGCCAAGGACACCTATGTGGGCAGCCCCGACCTGGACATCTTCATGCTGTTTCCCCCCACCGTCCAGAGGAAGGACCTGGAAAGCCTCGGCCTCGCTATTGGAAGGGAGATATTGAAGGATGGTGAGGCGCGCTACGCCGAGCATCCTTACATCCACGGGACCTGGGACGGCCTGGAGGTCGACCTTGTGCCCTGCTATGCCGTGAAGGACGCATCGGAGCTGAGATCGGCGGTCGACCGTACGCCCTTCCACACCCAGTATGTCAACTCCAGCCTGAAGGAGGGGCAGCATGATCAGGTTCGTCTGCTCAAGCTGTTCATGAAAGGCATCGGGACGTACGGCGCCGAGGCCCGCACCCGGGGATTCTCCGGCTATCTAGTAGAGCTCCTCATCCTGCGCTATGGTGGGATGCGGGAGGTGCTGGAGGCGGCATCCTCTTGGAGAAAGGGAGAGACGCTGTCGTTGGGGGAGAGGGGCAGGCCGTTCAAGGACCCCCTGGTGTTCTACGACCCGGTGGACCGGGACCGCAACGTGGCCTCCGCCCTGTCGGTGAACAACCTCGCCCTGTTCATCCATGCGGCCAGGGAATACCTGTCGCGCCCATCGCTGGCCTTCTTCTTCCCCAATGAAAGGAGGCCCATGCCCCTTAGCCAGATACGGGACGTCATGAAGGACAGGGGGACCGAGCTGCTGGTGGTCCACCTAGACCGGCCCGATCTGATCGACGATGACCTCTATCCCCAGGTAAGGCGCACCCTGGACGGCGCGGTGGACCTTCTGGAGCGCGGAGGGTTCGTGGTGTACGATCGGGACTTCTACATCGGAGAAGGGATCCAGATGGCGATCGAGCTCGAGAGGGCGGTCCTGCCTCGCTCGGTCCGCCACGACGGCCCCCCGGCCTGGATCGACAATGCGCGTTCGTTCCTGGACAAATGGAGAGGCAAGGGCCTGAGCGAACCATTTCTCGTGAACGGACGGTGGTCGGTCATGGTGAGCCGTGAGCACCCCCAGGCGGTCGGCCTGGTGCTGGACCGCCTCGGCCAGGCCGCCTTGGGAAGCGGGCTCCGGGGGCTCGAGGGATTGACGGCCGTCAGCGGGGAGGACGCGCTGGTGGAAGAGAACAGGAGGGTCATATCGACCCTCCTGGACAAGAGAAAGAACTGGGAGATCTGAGATCACGCGGTGAACGGCTTGTTCATCAGCATGATCCAGATGCCGAGCGCCAGAAAGATGAACATGGCGATGTTGCCGGCCAGGATCTTGTTGTCCACGTCGGACTCCTTGATCCCAAGGAGCGGATAGATCTTCTTGAGAGCGGCGGCGCCGGCGAAAATGAGGAGGATAGCGGCCAGCTGCAGGTTCCCGAGAAGCGTTCCTATGCCGAAGGCCAATATCCCGAACAGGATGGATAGGCCGGCCGTGATCATCAGAGACTTGGTGCTCCGGAGGTCCTTCAAGAGGAACTCCTTCTCGTCGAACTGAGGGGGCACCCACTCATAGGTCTCCGCCTTTTCCTCCTTCTTACGCTTCTTGGCCATTGTGTGACCCTAATTACCATTGTATTATAAACCTTTGCGGAGACCCATCTGGCCATCGCTCGTCGAGGCCGGGACGAGCGAACCGAGGTGCCGCCCGAGATGGGCGATGCCATGATTTGGGATGTTTACGTTCGGACCCTATGAGGCCACTGGATACCTACAGGTAACAGGTAGTTTCAATCAACCGAGGGGTCCCTTTTATATCCCGATGCAATTGGCTGTATGGAAGGTGCAAAAATGCCCGCAACCAGCATAGAAGAGTTGCCTGGTGTTGGACCCGCAACTGCAGAGAAGCTGCGTGATGCCGGCTATGTTGACCTGATGGCCATCGCGGTGGAGTCGCCCAAGGTGCTCGCCGAGTTGGCAGAGATCGGGGAGAACACGGCCATCAAGATCATAGCGGCGGCCAAGCAGGCCGCCGATGTCGGTGGGTTCGAGACCGGGGACGTTATCCTGGAACGACGCAAGAACATCCACAAGCTGACGACCGGCTCCAAGGCCTTCGACGAGCTCATGGGCGGCGGCCTGGAGACCCAGTCCATCGTGGAGTTCTACGGTGAGTTCGGCAGCGGAAAGACCCAGGTCTGTTTCCAATTGGCAGTGAACGCCACCCGCCCCCTGGAAGACGGGGGCCTGGATGGAGATGTGTTCATCATCGATACCGAGAACACCTTCAGACCGGAAAGGATCGTCCAGATGGCCATGGCGCTGGACCTCGATCCCGAGGCGGTGCTGAAGAGGATCCATGTGGCCAGGGCGTTCAACTCACATCACCAGATGCTCCTGGTCGAGAAGGCCCAGGAACTGGCCACCGAAATGAGGGTCCGCCTGCTCATAGTCGATTCGCTCACCGCCCACTTCCGGGCCGAGTACGTCGGCCGTGGGGCGCTGGCGGAGAGGCAGCAGAACCTCAACAAGCACATGCATGACCTGCTCAGGTTCGGAGACCTGAACAACGCCGTGGTGGCCGTCACCAACCAGGTGTCGGCCAAGCCCGATGCGTTCTTCGGCGATCCGACCAGGCCGATCGGTGGCCACATCGTTGGACACGCTGCCACCTATCGCCTGTACCTCAGAAAGAGCAAGGGAGGGAAGCGCATAGCCAGACTTGTGGACTCCCCCAACCTCCCTGAGGCCGAGGCGGTTATTAGTGTCAGCGAGGACGGGATCAGAGACTGAGACGGACGCGACGCCTGACAGAGGCGTCCGTCAAAACCCCTATTTTTTCGAGCTGTCCGGGGAGCATCCCTCTCTCCCCATGGCCGAGGCGATATGGTGCTGCCACGCCGAGTGCGGCCCCTGCCCCGTGCTGGGCCACGGACCTGGTTACATCATACTGTCGATGCCCGATGAGGCGGTACGGCCGGTCGGGGAGCGCATCGCGCTGACCCATCGCATCGGCGAGCATCTGCTCTCCTGCGATCCCTCAGAGGCGGTAAGGGCGGCGGCCGACATCGAGCTTCCGGAGGGCACCTTCGCAGTGAGGGTGCGCCGTCAGGGCACCAACTTCCTGGATGTGGACTGCAACCGGCTGGCAGCGGAGATCGGCCACGTTCTGGCCAGGGAGAGGAAGGTCGATCTGTTCGAGCCGGAGGTGGAGGTCAGGGTCGTCCTGTCGGACCGCGCTCACCTGTTCATCAACCGTTACGAGGTGGACCGCAGCGGGTTCGAGGCGCGCAAGGTGGCCGAGCGGCCGTTCTTCTCGCCCATTTCCCTGCATCCCAGATACGCCAGGGCGCTGGTCAACCTCACCGGAGTGAAAAGGGGCCAGAGGCTCCTTGATCCCTTCTGCGGCACCGGAGGGATATTGATCGAGGCGGCCTCGATAGGAGTGAAGGCCGTGGGCTCCGACATCTCGCCCGAGATGGTGGAGGGATGCCAGGCCAATATGCGCCACTTCGGCCTGGAATGGGATGAGATGACCGAGGCCGACGTCGGCACCATTGACGACATCTTCGACGACATCGCCGCCGTGGCCACCGACCCCCCCTATGGGCGTTCGGCGAGCACCCGGAAGGAGCCGATCGATGAGCTGTACCTCAGGGCCCTACCGGCCATATCCCGGGTTCTGCGGCCGGGAGGGGGAGCGGGGGTCGTCCTCCCGAGGCCCTGCCCCCAGAGGCACGACGGGCTGGACCTCAGGGAGTCGTTCGAGCAGAGGGTGCACCGCTCCCTTACTCGCCACTACTGCCTGTTCACGCGACGGTGACGCGAAGGCCCCTCTCCACCACGAGGCCGGGGCCGGAGGCCTTGAGCATCACGTCCTTGAGGTCTCCCTCCTGAGCGTCATCGGAGACCATCAGCAGGACCTTGACATGCACTGTGGAGTTGTAGGCGAGGTCCACTGCCATGGGAGGACTGGTGGGCTCGCCGCCCGCCGCCACCGACCCGCTCCACGGCCAGAGGTTGCCTTCCAGCGTGATCGTTATCTCGCTATCGACGTTGCCCGTGTTCACCAGCGATATGTTGAACTCCGCCACCCCTCCCGGCGCCACCGTGATGTTGCTGTCCTCCACGATCACATCGAAGGAGTGGTCCGGAGAGACGAGCATCATGGGAGTGGGGACGAACGTGACGGCGAACACCACCAGCGCGGCCGCCCCCATGGCCTTGGCCCGGGGCCCGGGACCGCTGATGTCGTTGAGCGGCGTGGGATGCGTCAGTCCGAGCAGCACCACCAGCATGGCGAACAACAGCCAGCCGCTGTAGAACATGAACGACAGCACGATCAGCAACCCAGCGGTGGCGTAGCTCAGGTACTTCGCCTTGTCGCCCAGCATCCCCTGGGCGATGTGGCCGCCGTCCAGCTGTCCGGCCGGCAGCAGGTTGATGGCGGTGACGAAGAACCCCACCCAGGCGGCGAAGGCCGTGGGGTGTAGCGCCATGTTCTCCTGCAGAGGGAACAGCAGGCCCAGCAGCATGTAGAGAGGCTGGAACATGATGTACATCGCACCCTCTTCCACCGGTCCGGACACTGGCGTTCCCTGAGAAGTGAGGTAGAGCCCGATCAGGGCGATGGGTAGCGTGACAGCCAGGCCTCCCAGCGGCCCGGACGCCCCGATCTCGACCAGCGCCTTGCGGCTGGGCATGGGGTCCCGCAGGGAGATGAACGCCCCCATGGTGCCCAATGGTGGTATGAAGGGGATGAAGTACGGGAGGGATGCCTCCACACCGTTCTTCTTGGACGCATAGTAGTGGGACAGCTCATGCGTCCCCAGAATAAGGAGCAGGGGGAGGGAGAAGGAGACCACGCCGAGGAGGAAGTTCTCCACCGACCAGAGGCTGGCAGCGCCCGAATAGTCGGACCACAGCACCATGCCGGCGATGGCGGTGGTGAGGAACGTGGCCACGACCAGGACGCGGTTGATCCACAGATTGCTTCGTCGGAGGGGGGGCCTTCGCACGATGGTCACGGAGTGCTCCCCGCCCTTGTACCGGATGTACGGGATGAAGCCCTTCTCCTTGAGGTCGATGCGCAGGCGGTCGAAGTCCTCCTCCATCGTGTCCGGGCTGACGTTCACCATCATCGTCACCGCCCGATGCGAGACGTTGACGTCGTAGATAGGAAAATATTTGGCCACCGCGGACCGGAGCTGCTCGACCTCGGCCACGGGGTCCTGTGATGGCATCATGCCCCTCACAAGTCCTGACGGCGGTATAAATCCTCCGATATTCACGTCGGAACGAGGTTTCATCTTCGCCTCCGCCCATAGGTGGTCAGGGGGCGTCGATGAGGTACGAGGAACTGGACGACACCACGAGGGGATGGATGCTGGAGGAGCTGGAAGAGGAGGAGTCGCACCGACCGTACCGCCCCCCTGGCCTCTCGGCCGAAGGGCGGACGCGGTTCGCTCGGCTTGTGCGCGAGTCCATAGAGCGGGGGAGCGAGGAGACGCTGGCCTCGTCGCTCGCATCGCCTGAGCTGTGGAACGAGCTGGGACCGCTCCCCCACGGCGGCATCGGTCCCCTGGACCCTCGACGGGCGGCCGCCGAGCTGGCCAGGATGGAGTTCAACACCTGGTACGTCAGAGGGCTATGCCGCCGCCTAATGGAAGAGGGAGAGGAGCATTGCCAGGTCTACAGGGCGTGGGACGGCGATGGGTCGCCGGACGAGTGTGACCTCCTCGAGAACAAGGTGCTTCCGGTCCGCCCGATCTATCACGCCCACCGCGCCAAGTACCATCCGTTCCTCCGCCCGGAGGCGTTCTCCATACCTTCCGGACCGAGGTGCAAGCACAGCGTGCGCCGCCTTCCGGCGGGGATGAAGGCACTGATCGAGCTTGAGGAGCGGGAGTGGGGAGGTTCGTTCAGAAGGCAGTGATCAGGCCAGCGACCTCGCGCGGTCCAGCCCGTCACGCAGCCGCTCCAGGGTCCCGATCCTGCTCTCGTGGTCCAGGCCAAGGTAGTCGGCGAACTCCCTCGATAATGCCTGGCATGTCCCAAGGTCCCCCGCCCCGGTGTCGATGAGCAAGCATCGGGAGTAGCCGTCGAAGAGCTGTTCCATGTACCATCGGAAATCGAGGCCCACCTCCTCGTAGTTGGGCATCTTCTTCCTCAGCTCACCCTCGAACCATCCCAGGCCCTTGCTGGCAAAGTATGGTATCGCATAGAAGGTGCCGGTACAGGCCCTCCGTTCCTGCTCGTACCCCTCGGTGGTGAGGAGAACCCCTATGCAGTCGTCCTCCTCCAGGGTGGCGGTCGGAACCCGAAGCTCCTCGACGACGCCCTTGAGGCTCTGGCATATGCCATAGGCGAGAAAGACGGCGTCCACCTTTCCCTCCAGACCGTTGACCTTCTCCACCACCGCGGCCCGCAGCTCCTGCGGATATTCGTGCAGATGGAACTCCAGATATTCCTTGTGAACGATGTCCGGGTCCTCCTCGGTCAGCAGTTCCAGCTCTTCCTTGAACGCCTCGCAGGCGATGATGCCCAGACGCATATGGACGCGATACGCTTTCGAGCGTTAAGGCTGTTTCGGAACAGTAACGAAAGGCATTATTAGAGCCATCATAATCGCCTATCGTGAACAAATACCTCCAGCTGTTCAGGCTGGGCAACTGCGTCATGGGAGTGGTCGGCCTGGTGCTGGCCACCCTCATCGCGGTGGGTGCCGACATCCAGTACCATCTCACCGACTGGCGTTTGCCAGCGGGGTGGTGTTCCTGTTCATCATAGGAGGGAACGCCCTGAACGATTACCTCGACCGGGAGATCGATCGCGCCGCCCACCCGGAGAGGCCCATACCCTCGGGGAGAATGCAGCCCGCCACGGCAGCGCGGATCTCGGTGGCGGCGTTCATGGGCTCGGTGGCCCTGTCGGTCGTACTGCCGCTGGAGGCGTTCGTCATCGTCATCGCGGCAGTGGCCATCATGCTGGCCTATGAGGTCTCCACCAAGAAGAAGGGGCTGGTCGGCAACCTGTCCATCGCATTCCTCACGGCGGCGCTGTTCCTGCTGGGCGGGGCGGTGGTGCAGCGGTTGGACGCCACCGTCGCCATCGCCGCCATGGCCTTCCTCGCGACCTTGGGGAGGGAGATCGTCAAGGACGTCCAGGACATGGGCGCCGACGCCAATCGCTTCACCCTGCCGCAGCGCATCGGCGCCAAGAAGGCGGGCCTGGTGGCCAGCGCCTCGTTCCTGGCAGCGGTGGCGCTGAGCGTCGAGCCATACCTGGCCGGGAGGTTCGGCGTGGCGTATCTGGCCGTCGTTCTGGCGGCTGATGCAATATTTATATACTGCTCCGGGATTCATTTCCAAGACCCCAAGAGGGGGCAGAGATGGGCAAAGATCGGCATGTTCGTCGCCCTGATCGCCTTCCTCATGGGAGGGACACTATGAATGTTCAAGCGACCCTGCGGGAAAAGATGAGGAGCGGTACGCTCCACATGACCCTCCTCGACCCGAACAAACAGGCGCCCGACATGGCTGCCAAGATCACCGGCGAAGCGTGCGAACTGGGCACCGATGCCATCATGGTGGGGGGATCCACCGGCGTCACCCAGGAGAACCTCGATGCCACCATCGTCGCCATCAAGGCGCGGGTCGACGTTCCCGTCATATACTTCCCGTCGGGAGCCCATGCCATATCGCCTCACTCCGATGCCATCTACTTCATGAGCATGCTGAACTCCCGCCTCGTCGAGATGACCACGAGGCAGCAGATGAAGGGGGCCCCCATCGTAAGGAAGCTGGGGATAGAGCCCATCTCCATGGGATACGTGATCGTGGCGCCAGGCATGAAGGTCGGAGAGGTCGGACAGGCCGATTGCGTTCCGCGGGACCGTCCGGACATAGCGGCCGCCTACGCGCTCGCCGCCCAGTACATGGGCATGCAGTCCGTGTATCTGGAGGCGGGAAGCGGCGCGCCCCAGCATGTGCCGGAGGAAATGATCAGGGCGGTCCGTTCAACCATCGACATCCCCCTGCTGGTAGGAGGAGGTATACGCGATGCGGAGGCCGCCTCACGGGTCAGGAAGGCGGGCGCCAACATCGTGGTCACCGGCACCATCGTGGAGAACGGCAACTACCGCGATAGGTTGGCATCGATCATCCGGGCCATCAAGGATTAGGTCGTCCCAAACCACGATGGCCCGACGACGGCATGGCCCCGAGCACGCCATGGAAAAGGAGACGAGGTCCATGGCATGCTCGTCGGTAAAAGGATGATCACTTCTGGGCAGCGTCGTAGTTCGGCCGCTTGTCGATGATCGTCTTCGACTTGGGGGAGAACTCCACTGAGCCGGCGGGTATGAGCACCACCTCGGGAGGGGATATCAGGTCGTTCTCGATGGCCGAACTTATCTCGTCCAGGGCGTTGAGCGCCTCCAGCACCTTCTCCTTGACGGGCGCCGGATCGCCTTCATGCTCCACCGTGAACGTCAGCCGGTCGCGGAAGCCCTCCCGCTCCAGCTGCAGGGTGTAGCTGATCACCCCCGGAACGGGCAGGATGGCCTCGTCGAACAGCAAGGGGTAGATCTTCTGGCCATAGCCTATCTTGGTCTGGGCGTCCAGCCGGCCCTGCACCTTGCCGATCTTTCCCACCGTGCGGAAGCCGCAGCCGCAGGGAGGCTCGATGGCGCATGACAGGTCGTAACTGCGGTACCGGATGAGGGGCGAGCCCTCCATGGACAGGGAGGTGAATATGAGCTCCCCGGGCTGCCGATCGCCCACGTGCTTGCCGGTCTCCGGGTCCACGCACTCTACCAGGAAGTCGGCGTC
The DNA here is from genome assembly GCA_001421185.1 of Methanomassiliicoccales archaeon RumEn M1. Taxonomy (GTDB): domain Archaea; phylum Thermoplasmatota; class Thermoplasmata; order Methanomassiliicoccales; family Methanomassiliicoccaceae; genus DTU008. The sequence continues at coordinate 2,673 of LJKK01000004.1, read as the reverse complement.
ATTGAGGTGCAGACCGTCGTACTGGTCGCATTCGATGGAGGTGGCCAGGCCCATCTCGGTCATGCCGTACTGGGCAAGCACCGGGCAGCCCCAGGAGGAGATCATCTCCCGGCGCATGGCCTCCGAGAGAGGCTCGGCCGAGCATATGATGGCCTTCATGCCGAAGGAGCGGAGGTCATAGCGGCCCTTGGCCAAGATGGTGACGCGATAGAGGAACGAGGTCAGCCCGATCATCATCGTGGTCCCATTGTCCTTCATCGTCCTGATCTGCTCATCGACATCGGCGGTGGACGATACCACGGAGCGCATCCCCGCCACCTTGCAGGCGCCGTCCAGCATGAGGCCGGGGTCCCAGGCCGCCACCGCCGGGAACATGATCTGCAGCGTGTCCTTGTCGGTCATGCCCACCGTCTTGAGGGCGGCGGCGATCGAATCGACGATGTTGAGCACGTCGTTCTGCGTGTAGAACAGCCGTTTCCTTGTACCTGTCGTGCCGGAGGTGGAGAAGACGCGCATCACCTTGCTCTGGGAGACGCACAGGAAGGTGAACGGCTCGGCGGCCAGGTCGGCCGGCTCGGTGATCGGCACCTTCTGCAGGTCGTCCCACGTACGGATGTCCTCCGGCCGGATGCCCGCGGCCTCGAACTTATGCTTGTAATAATAGGAGTTCTCCATCACATAGGCCATCTGCTGACGGAACTTGTGCAGCTGATACTCGCGCATGTCCCTTCGTCCGATGGTCCCCAGCTCGTCCCTCCCGATGGCCTTGCGCAGCTCGGGGGAGCGCTTGAACTCGTTGCGGACCTTGTTCTCCTCCCACACCTCCAAGGCCTTGTCCGAGCCGAATGCTATCCTTTGGGACGAGAGCCTGCGGCGAGCTATGGCGAGCTTGACGCGCTGCAGTATCGACATTGTGACCCGAATCGCCTGGCTCCCTTTAGGCTTTGCCCTGGAGGACGACGCCCACCGCCCGGGAGAGGTCCTCCAGGGTGTAGGGCCGCGGCAGCGCCCCTATGAAACCCCAGTCGGCGGGATCGGCCAACGCCGGGTGGGAGGCCTGGCCGCTGCTGACCATGGTCCGGAGGCCAGGGCACTGGCCCATCAGCCGGGACGCGATGGCGCGCCCCTTCTCGTCCGACGGGTCTCCCGCATCGATGATCGCCAGCGCGAACTCCCTGCCGTCCTCGGCAGCATGGCGGCAGACCGCCGATGCCTCCTCCCCGTCGCGGGCCACCTCGACATCGTAGCCCAGGTGGCGGAGCATGTGGGTGGTCGTCTCCAGGACGGCCTCGTCGTTGTCCACCAGCAGGATCCTGCCCCGGCCGGGGACCAGCTTGGCAGGCTCCGCGGTAGCGGCCTCATGGGCGGACGGCGCCCCTTCCATCTCCGCCGCCAGCCTCGCCGCCTCCCGGGAGGCGCGCTCGATCTGCGACAGTTGGCCATACATGCGGCCTTCCGGAATGACGTACTCCTTGGCAAGCGTGACGCTGCCCGCGATGACGGTGAGGGCGTCGTTCAGGCGGCGGGCGAGCTCGGCCCCTCGGGCGCTCAGGGCCGGCGCTTGGACGGCCATGGGCACTTCGGGAGCCTCCTCGGTACGGTCGAACGCCAGTGCCATGAGGTAGGATGGTTTGCCGTCCGCACCGTCTGCCGACGACAGGGTGAGCGCCACGGTGGCGATGCCGCCATGCTTCCTGACGTACCGCTTCACCATGGAAACGGAGCCGCCCGATTCCCTCAGTCGACGGTACATCTCGGCGGTGTCCGCCAGGTCGTCGCGGTGGGTGTGGTCCCGGTAGTGGGCGCCCGCCATCGCCCCGGGCTCCTGCCCCAGCAGCGAGTGGAAGGCGGCATTGGCCTCCAACAGCCTCCCGTCTAGATCGATGCGGGCCACTCCGACCCTGTCCTGCCGCAGGAGGGCGCGCAGCTGCTCGCGGCGCTCGCCCAGCTCCCGCCCGGACTCGGCAAGGGCATTGTTCAGCTCGGCCATCTCGTTCCTGGCCGCCAGTGTCTCCGCGTTCGCGGCGGCAGCTGGACCTGGAGGGACATGATCTCCTTGTCCTTGGAGGCGATGTCCTCGAGCAGCCGGGCCCGGTCCTCGCTCACCTCGTCCGCACGCTTCCTGAGCATGCCGATCTCCATCTCGCGGGAGGTCAGGGAGGCCTTGATCTCCTCCTCCCTGGCGCGGCAGCCGGCGATCTCCTCGTCCTTGGCGGTCAGTACGGCCTCCGACCCTGCGAGGCGGCCGCGGAGCGCTTCCGCTTCGGCGGACAGCTCGTCCGATCGCCTGATCAGCTCGTCCTCCCTGGAGCGTAGGCGGGCCAGCTCCTCGTCCTTGGCGGAGTTCTCGGACCCCATGTCGGCAAGGCGACCGCGGAGCTCATCGGCCTCCGCCCTCGCCCGCTGTAGGTCTTCGGAGGCGGCCGATAGCTCGGCCGTGCGCTTCCTGAGCTCCTCCTCCACGGCACGCTTGGCCTCCTTGAACGAGTCCCTTTCCTTCCGGACGGTCTCGGCCTCCGACATGGCGGACCTCAGGCGGTCCATGAGGGTCCCGAGCTCCGACTCCGCGTCGGACTTGGCCCTCCTGACGCTGGCCACCTCCTCGACCCGGGTGGTCAGTTCGCTGCGCAGGGCCGCCAGGGCGGCCTGGGCCTCGGCGTCCGCCGCCCGCAG
>LJKK01000125.1 GCA_001421185.1 Methanomassiliicoccales archaeon RumEn M1 | reverse complement strand
CTCCCACCGACGTCGCCACCAGGGTGTTGAACTCGCCCTCGCGGAAACGCTGCAGCACCCCGATCTGCTCCTTCTGCCTCAGCCCCTTCTCGCCGCACCGCCCCGACTGGCCGATCAGCTTGGTAACGCTGACCCCGTCGATGCGGGCGAGGTAGTTGGCCACCATGTCGCATGTGTCGCGATACTGGGTGAAGACCAGCACGCGGGAGTCCGGCCTCTCGTTTATCTGGTGGCTGACGATCCCCATGACCCGGGATATCTTGGGGTGCTCCATGTGGAGACTGTCCAACATCTGCTCCAGCTTCTCGAACTCCTCCGAGCTCACTATGGCGCGGGAGGCCTTGGAGCCCTCCTCGGACGACGCGTCCTCCTTGAGCTTCTCCAGGTAGTTGCGCAGCGCCGTCAGTCCCTGCGTCTCGACCATCTCCATGGCGTGGTCGACCTTGATGGCCATGGCGATGAGGCTCAGCGCCCGGTAGTACGAGCCGTTCCTCTCCCCCGAGCGCAGCTTGGCCTGGATGGCCGCCTGGACCTCCAGGAGGTATCTTCTGGACGCCGGCCTGGCCGAGGTCATCAGGCCCATCTCGACGATCGAGCGAACGTATCGGTCGTGCAGCTTGCGCAGGACGTCGGACAGCTTCCTCATCTCCGGGGGGATCTCCACCTCCACCCAATCCATGTGGATGTCGTGGACGTACCTCTGGACGTCCGGGTCGGACTCGGAGCGCACCTCGATGTTCTCGATTCCCAGGTTGCCGCACACCTCCTTGATCTTGGCCATGCTGGACCCAGGGGACGCGGTCATGCCCATGGTGAGGCCGTTGACGCTGCGGTATTCCTCGGCTATCGGAACGTAGGAGTAGTTTCCGACGCCGCGGTGCGCCTCGTCGAAGATGATCAACCGCACGTCGCGCAGGGAGATCCTCTCGTTGCGGAGGTCGTTGGCGATGACCTGCGGTGTCGAGACGATGATGTCGTTCTGTATCCACTCCACTTCCCTTTCCTCGGGTGACACCGCGCCGGTCATGACGGCCACCGATCGCCCCACGATCTGGTCGCGCAGGAAGCATGCGTGCTGCTCCACCAGCGGCTTGGTGGGAGCGAGGAACAGGACCTTGCCCTTGTTCTTGGCCAGAACATCGGCGATGACCAGGAGCGCCACCACCGTCTTGCCCATCCCCGTCGGTACCACGACCAGCGTGGACGACGTCAGGCAGATGTCCGCCAGCGTTCTCTGGTAGTCCCTCGCCTCGATGCTGTTCGGGCGGATCAGAGGATGCTCGACGAACATGGGCGGTGCAAGCGGAAGGACAAGTAAAGAAGTTATGGTGACCGTTCCGAAAATTGCTCAGAACAGGGCGGCCTGCAGGCTGGCCCTTTTCATCGGCTCCATCAGCTCTTCGCCCTCCACGCTCGCATCGTTCACCCTGGGCGAGACGGCGTACGCCTCCATCCGCTCCGACGGGAAGGGCGTGAAGAGCTCTTCGAGCTCGCTGGCGTCCAACGGACGGGGGGAAAGCCACCTTTCCTCCTCTCGACGGTCGAGGATGACCGGCATCCTGTTATGGATATCGGCCATGAGGTCGTTGGCGGCCGTGGTCAGGATGGTGAATGTCAGCATCTCGGCCTTCTGCGGCGATATCCACTTCTCGTACAGCCCGGCCATGCCGAACAGCCGCTCGTCCTTCAGGCGCGCAAGGTATGGCTGCTTGCCGTCCCCGGTCCTCCTCCATTCGTAGAAGCCAGTGGTCGGCACTATGCATCTCCTCGCCTTGATGGCGTTCCGGAACGCCGGCTTCTCGGTGACCGACTCGGAACGTGCGTTGATCATCCGGTTGCCTATCCGGGGGTCCTTCGCCCAGAAGGGGACCAGGCCCCATCGCATGAGCGTCAGGGAGCGAGAGGCGTCCGACGTGACGATCGGGACGTCCTGTCCGGGCGCGATGTTGTAGCGCGGCCTCGGCACGTCGACCAACGGATGATCGATCGAGAACCGGGCCGTCAGGCCCTTCACCTCGCCCAGCGTGAACCTTCCGCACATCTCGTAGCCTCAGGCGACCGGCCGCCGCCTAGTACGACAACGCTCTTGAACGGTCTTATCCTTACCGTTTGAACATGCCGGTGATCTTCTGCTTCATCCCCTCCAACATGCCCTCCTCGCCCCCTTCGAGCTGGTGAGCGATCTTCATGTGGTCGTTGAGCTTCCGGCGCGCCTCGGCCTCGTCGTCGGCGCGGGCGACGTAGTCGCATCGGGGGCATTTCAGGTCCATTTGACGGCCTCCAGGGCCGACGTGGGGACCTATCACATATAGTGATGTCGGTCTAAAAGTGAAGAAGGGGGAAGGGGTTATGTCAAGCAGCGTCTGCACGCTCAGTGGCAGCCCGCGCAGGAGCCGCCGCAGGAGGACTTGACGTTGGGGTTGTTCACGATGAGCCCGGAGCCGGCGGGGGTCTCGATGTAGTCTACCGTCGATCCCTCCAGCATCTCAGCGGTCTCGTCGTCGAAGAAGAACGAGAATCCATCGGACTTCTGTTCGCGGTCGCCTTCCTTGATCTTCTCCTGGAACGCCATTCCGAACTGGGGTCCGGAGCAACCCATGCCTGCAAGGTAGATGCGGATGCCGTATCCGGCCTTGTCATTCTTCTGGAGCAGGTCGTTGATGAAATTTACAGCCTCAGCGCTTACCTCGACCATGTGAGTTACCTCGAGGCTCTTGACGACGGACAAGATATTTAAGTGCAACGCCAAACACTTGCGGGCGGGAACGGCCAGCGTCCGCCAATATTTTATCACATCTGCCCATACCGACGGCAAGATGCTCGATGCCGAATATCGGGAGATGGTCCGCCGAGACCTGCCCGCCCTCCTGGCCATGAGCCAGGAGAACATGGCCTCGATAATCCTCGCCTCGTGGGGAGTGGAGCTGAGGGACGAGGAGGTCCTGCACGCCATACTGCGGCCGGACGCATACACCGAGGTGCTCGAGGTCAGAGGCGAGATCGTCGGCTACTACTCGGTGGAGATGCTGAACGGGAAGGCGTTCATCAATGCCATCCAGGTGAAGAAAGGCCACCAGGGAAAGGGGTATGGCACGGCCATGATGGAGAGGGTCGAGAACCTCGCCCGGTCCCGGGGGATCGGTCTGATCGATCTGTGGGTGCAGCTCACCAACCGCCAGGCCAGGGAGTTCTATCGACATCGTGGATACCGGACCATGTCCCGGCAGGGGAACAACTACCTCATGCGCAAGGACCTGCTCTAGCGGGACGCTCGACATCATCGCCCGGAAGGCCGACCGCCCCGTCCTGACATACGAGGGCCCCTCCCGGTGACGACGTCATGCGATCGCTTCCAGCTGCTCCACCAGCAGGTCCGCCGAGACGGAAGGTATCCTCGCCCCGGCGCTGGCCGGGTGGCCTCCCCCCTCGACGCCGTGCTGGGCGGTGAACGATTCGATGAAGCGGCCCAGGTCGATGCCCCCCGGGGCGGTGGAGCGGAGCGAGACCACGCTCTCGTCCTGGCCGTGATTGATCATGATGGCGTACCGGCACCCTTCCTGGCGGGCCGCTTCGGCCAGGGCGCGGCTGCCGAACCCGTGGAACGAGGGCCTTCTTCCGCTGAACTCCATGACCGCCGCGCTCCCGGCGCGCCGAAGACATCGCCGAACGTTGTCCAGCGCCTTCCCCCATCTGTCAAGGCGGACCATCTCCTGGTGGCGCTCGGCGATGCACGGTATGGCGGAGGGAAGAAGTCCCCGGGATAGCTGCTCGGCGGCCGCCAGGCGGAACCGGTCGTCCTTGACGTTGAGCCGCCAGGCGAAGTCCAGCATCTCGCTCTCATGCCTCAGGGCATCGATGCCCATGTCGGCGGCGACGGAGCGAACCAGGGGACCGTCCCCGTTCTCGTAGAGGTCGGCCATGGCCACCGCGGCCTCCATGCCGTCCGCTCCCAGTTCCCGATACATGAGGCCGGCGGCGCTGGCCGACCCGTCGATGACGGCCCAATCGAAATGCTGCGATGTGGGATGATGGTCTATGAGGGTGATGCGGCGCGAGCCCAGCGCGTCCTCGATCGCCGCCGCCAGGCTGGGGGCGGGCGAGAGGTCGGCCAGGAAGATGTGCTCGGCATCGCCCTCCCGAAGGAGGGGCGCCGCGGCGGCCGGAGAGGTGACGAACCTCACTGGCGAGGAGGGAAAACGCCGCAGGAACACCGCGGCCGAAACAATGCCGTCCAGGTTGCCCCGGGTGATGAGCTCCCTGGAACCTTCAGCGGACATTGGAGCTCAACACCGTGGGGGCGGTTAAGAACATGCCCAACTGATTATCATTGAAGATATTGACGTCAGCAAACCATTACTAGTCATGACCCGTTGGCGAACGGCATGGCAGGGGAGCGCAGCCTCACTGTACCGGTACCGGATATACCGTCGGAACGGCGCTCGGGGTCCAGGAGAGCCCAATGCAAGACATCACCTGCTATCCCGGAGAAGCGTTCGAAATGAGCACGGAACTGGCCGACATCTTCGGCTCCATCGGGAGGGAGCAGGGCTACGACGACATCGTGGCCGAGTTCGCCCCCTACAAGGAGTTCAAGAGCAGCTGGAGGCGCTCGGGAAGAAGCGTCCGGTTCCAGATCTCCGACTACATGAACGGCGCCGACCGCGACGTCCTGGAGGATTTCGCCACCTCGCTGTACCGACGCCTCGACAGAGGCCCCGGAAGGAGCATCTACACGCCCCGGCTGGTCTCTTGGCTGATGTCCCGCGAGTTCCTCGCCCGGAACCAGGCGTTGTATCTGAAGCGCTCCCGGAACCTCACCCTGGACCACCGCGGCAAGGTCTATGACCTGCAGGACGCCTACCTTTCGCTCCGGGACCAGGGGCTGGTGCGCGACTGCCCCGACGCGGTGTTCAACTGGACGGTGAGGCGGAACCGTATGCGGGTCGGCTACTGCTCCGTGCTGATGAAGGTGATAGCGGTATCGTCGATCCTCGACCAGCCCAACGTCCCTTCGTTCGTGTCCGAGTATGTGCTCTACCATGAGCTGCTGCACATCCAGGACGGCCTGCGGCCCGATAGGCGACATCACGGGCCCGAGTTCCGGGACCGGGAGCATATCCATCCCCGATGGAAGGAGTCGGAGGAGTGGCTCCGCCGACTGGCCGCGCAGCGGGCGTGAATGCTCCATCGGACGGAGCATATAATATCTCCCGTCCTGATTCACCTGCGAGGCATGGCAATGGAGGCGGGGCGGATGTTCATCGAGGACCTGGGGGGCGAGAACATGGAGGTCGACGAGCTGTACGCCCTCCGGTGGAAGGAATCTCCCGCTCCCTACAAGCACGGGTTCAAGTTCCGCCTCAGGGTGGCCGACGCCACCGGCGAGATCATGGCCACCTACTGGGGAGGCAATGACGAGGGGGCGGTGCGCGAGGTCTACAGCTCGCTCAAGGTGAACTCCATGGTCAGGCTGGTCGGCACCACCAGCCTCTACAAGGGACAGGTGGTGATCAACATCAACCCGGAGAAGGGCGGCGTGGCGGAGACGGCCGAGGAGGCCGACTTCGATCCGGACGATTTCGTGCCATGCACCGCCCGGGACGTGGGGAAGATGTTCTCTGACATCATGGAGTATGCCGAGAGCGTCGAGGACCCTCACATCCGTGCCGTCCTGCTGACCATGCTGAGGGACGACGACATCTCCGTCTCGTTGAAACGCTCCCCCGCCTCGGTGTCCTACCACTGCGGATGGGTGGGCGGCCTGCTCGAACATACCTTGAACGTCACCAGGACGTGCGACGCCATCGCCCGATTGTATGCCGGGCTGGACCGCGACCTGCTGCTGGCCGGGGCCATCCTGCACGACATCGGCAAGACGTGCTGCTACGACGTGAACAGCACCATATCCGAGTCGGCCAACGGTCGTCTGCTGGGGCACATCGCCATCGGCTCCGCCATGGTGGGCAAGGCCTGCGACGCAGTGCCCGGGTTTCCGGAGAACCTGCGCCTCAAGCTGATCCACATGGTGCTGGCCAGCCACGGCTCCTCGGACAAGGGCTCGCCGGTCGACCCGTCGATACCGGAGGCGGTGGCGCTCCATCACGCCGACGAGCTGGACGCCAACGTGGAGAGGTTCCTGCGAGCAAGGCAGAACGGCGGTCCCAGCGATCTGTTCACCTACGACCCGCTGCTGCGCACCAAGGTCTTCATGCAGTGATCACGCCTTCTCCACCAGGATGGAGTAGTAGTACAGGTGCTCGGCCTTCCCTCCCGCATCCTCCACCGGAGCATCGGTCACCTGCACGATCTCGAAGGACGGGTGGAACATCTCCTCGATCGACGCCCGGGTGGCCCCCCGGGGGTTGTCCTTGAGGCTGGGAAGCACGGTGAACAGGCGGCCTCCGCGGCGCAGGGTTCGATGCAGCTCTTTCACCAAGGCGCTCCTCTTCCCCTCATCGAGCCTATGGATGCAACCGGTGTCGGCGATGAAATCGAACTCCCCCTCATGGAACGGCAGTTCGGACGGGTCGGCGGTGAAGGCGATCACGTTGGCCCTGGCCTCCTGGGCCATCTTGCTCACCCGTTCGACGTCCTGGGGGGAGAAGCCGACGGCCGCGACCGCATAGCCCTCCTGGGCGAGGTACAGGCTGTCGCTGCCCATCCCGCAATGCAGGTTCAAGGCCCTCCCCCGAGGAGCCATCCTGCCCGATACGATCTCCACCAGCAGGGCGTGGGGCCGCAGTTCGCCGAAACCCTCGTCCCGAATGGTCCTCTCGCGGAACACCTCGTCCAACCTCTTCTCCATGATATCGACTTGGAGGGCGGCCGAGATAAAGGTTCTGGGCACGCCGTCCGGCGGATGATCGCGCCCGCGGCTGGACCGTTCTCGATCGACCCCATGCACGATCGCTCCAGTCATCCGTCCTAGGACCACCGCCCTCTTGGCACGGCCACGACGACCGTCGTCTCCAAAGGGCTCGAGTAGATTCATTGTAATGGCACGTTACCTCATATGCCCCGTCGCTCGAGGGCCGGGTAGTAGAATGGAACGGCGACAAGCACTGAAATTGGCCCTCGTCATCGCAAGCATCTCGACCGCCTTCCTGCCATGGATAACGATATCCTTCTTCGGGTTCACGGCCAGCGTGAGCCTGGCGGAGCTGTTGACACATATGGACGAAGCGGACTCGTTCTATCCGTGGATCGTCAGCGGGACCGTCTACCTGATCGGATCGGCCCTGCTCCTGGTGCGGGACGAGGCCCCCTATCTTCAGCTGATCGGACTTCTCGTCCTGCCGGCGGCCTCGCTGATGGACACCGGGAGAGTGGGCGCCCTCGACACCCTGAGGCTGCTATGGGCGATGACCGGCTACGGACTGTTGGTGGCCCAGGCGACGACCCTCATCGGCATGTTGGTCTTCGCCCGCCCCCGCCGCGCCCTGGCCCTTGTACAGCGATACTTTCCTGCGCGCTCATGGCTGGACGCCGTGCAAAGGCTCCTGGTCCGCGAAGAGGTCGATGACGCGCCAATGAGGCGCCATGACGGTCAACGAGCAACCATCCGACCGGCCGTGAGGGAGGTGAGGAGCGTCCCGCATCATGACGGTCCATCGGTACGCCCCCGCCCGGCGGCTACGGCCGACGCATGGTGGAGCGACGGGATCGACGACGCACCTCACGCCGCTCCCGAGGTCCCGTGCATCCGCCTGCCTCCTCCCCGCGCCAGGAACGTCACGCCGGCGGTTCGCCAGAACGGGCACCATGATCGGTGATGGCGCCCTGGCCGGCGCCGACGGCCGGCCAAACCCTTTGATTCATGCCTTAGGTAAGAACGAATTGTCCCCCGGACCTTAACAGATTGGTTCATGGACGGCGTGACGCCTATTCTCCCCACACTGACCCAGGCCGGGGGTTGTTGTCGTGCGTCGGGGTTGTTCTCCAATCATTACCCGACGTCACGTCGGAGGTTCATGCAGAGACCCATAGTAACGACGCACTGTACGCTCCAAGCATGCAAGGAGGATCACGGTTCCCCTCCGTTTACAAGGAGCGGTCGAACCATGCGCTCCCTGCTCTTAATCCTTTTGTCGTTCCCTTCCGACGAGCGTCTGGCCGTTACATGGGCGACTCTTCGCCAATCAAGAAATTATATGTAGGCCGAGATGAAATCAATAAGAAGGTGTCTGTGCTCATCGGTTGCAGCGGATGGTCCTACGAGGATTGGGTCGGACGGTTCTACCCAGTAGCCCTGGCCAGAAAGAAGGAGGAGTGGCTACGATACTACGCGTCCTTCTTCACCACAGTGGAGGTGAACAGCACCTTCCATCGCGCCCCCAATGAGATCATGGTCAACGGCTGGATACGCAAGGGGAAGCCGCTCGAGGGCTTCGAGTACTCGTTCAAGATGCCCCGGACAGTGACGCATGAGGCCATGGTCGCCATGGAAGGGGACAGGGCCAGCATAGAGGCGACGGTCTTCGAGGAAACGTGCATCAAGCCGCTGGCCGGGAACGGCCTCCTGGGAGCGGTGCTGCTGCAGCTCTCCCCCTCGTTCCAGATGAGGGACGATGCCCTGAACGTGCTGGAGACGGTGCTGGCCTCCTTGGACACCGAGAAGTACCGCTACGCGGTGGAGTTCCGCCACCGTTCGTGGCTCGACGACCGCACGACGCTCGATCCCAGCACGTCGAAGCTGCTGTCGTCCTACAACGTCGCGACCGTGCAGGTGGACGGGGCGGGCTTCCGGCCGGTGCAGGACGTCACGGCCGATCACGCATACCTGCGGTTCCACGGCCAGAGCCGCGAATGGTCCGACGAGGAGGGCCCTCAAGGGCAGGACTACCTGTACGCCGAGGACGAGCTGAGGCCATGGGCCGACGTCATCGAGCGCCTGGAAGGCAAGGCGGAGGACGTTCGAGTTTATTTCACCAACAACGGACTGGCAAGGGGCGTCAAGAACGCCTTCCAGATGATGGACCTGCTGTCGATACCGCACCGGAAGAAGGAGGTCCATGTCCATGACCAGGCCACCCTCCATGCGTACCACATGCACAAGTGATAATATCGCGGCATGCCATTGCCCATAGGGGTCGGGAATGAGGGAGCTCTTTGAGGCAAGGTCCATCGCGGTCATCGGGGCCTCGCCCCGTCCTGAGAAGGTCGGTCATGTGGTCCTTCGCAACATCATCGCCTCCGGCTACTCGGGAGAGCTGTACCCTGTCCATCCCAAGGCGGACGAGATCTTGGGGCGAAGGGCGTACCCCGACGTCATGGCGATACCGGGACCGGTCGACATGGCCGTGGTGGTCGTCCCCAGCACCGTCGTGCCGACGGTCATGGAGCAGGCGGGGGAGAAGGGCGTCAAGGTCGCCGTCATCATCTCGGCCGGTTTCCGCGAGGTCGGGCCCGAGGGGGCCGAGCTGGAGCGTCGCGTGGGGGAGATCGCTTCCCGATATGGCGTAAGGGTGCTGGGGCCCAACTGCCTGGGCGTCATAAGCACCCGTAATCGGATGAACGCGACGTTCACCGACGACTTCCCGCTCTCCGGCCATGTGGCGGTGACGTCGCAATCGGGAGCGATGGGGACGATACTGCTGGACTGGGCCAAGGGGACGAGGATCGGCTTCTCGCAGTTCGTCTCGGTGGGCAACAAGCTGGACATCGACGAGGCCGACCTTCTGGCCTACTTCCGCGACGATCCCGACACCCGGGTCATCGGCATGTACGTGGAAGGGATGCGCCGGGGGCGGGAGTTCATCGAGCAGGCGTCATCCACGTCACGGTGCAAGCCCATCATCGCCCTGAAGTCCGGAAGGACGTCCACCGGGGCCAAGGCCGCCTCGTCCCACACCGGGGCGCTGTCCGGTAGCGACAGTGTGTACAGCGCGGCCATGGCCGAGGCCGGGGTGCTGCGGGTAAAGACGCTGGACGAGTTCTTCGATCTCCTGCAGGCGTTCGCCAGCATGCCGCTGCCGCGCGGCGACGGGGTGGCCATAGTCACCACGCGGGCGGCCTGGGGGTCATGGCCGCCGATGCCTGCTCGGACCACGGGCTCACCATGGCCAGCTTCAGCAGGGAGACGGTGGAAAGGATGAAGGAGGGGCTGCCGGAGGAGGCGAACCTCTACAACCCCGTGGACGTCATTGGGGACGCCGACGCCAAGCGGTACGAGGTGGCGTTGAGCGCGGTGCTGGACGATCCCGGGGTCAACTGCGTCCTGGCCATGGTGGCGCCCAGCGACCTGCTGGACGTCACCGAGGTGGCGATGCTGCTGTCCACCTACGCGGGCAAGACCGGCAAGCCCATGGTGGCGGCCTGGGTGGGAGGGGCGGACATGGCCGCCGGCGCTGCCATCTTGAAGGAGGCGGGCATTCCCAACTACGAATCCCCCGACCGGGCCGTCCGGGCGCTGGCCGCAATGGTCCACTATCAGGAGAGGGGCCGCATCGATGACGTGCCGGGGCCCCGATAGACGGCGACCGCGATCGAGCCCGGAAGGTGCTCGATGCCGCCATGGCGGAGGGCCGCACCGCCCTGAGCGAGGCCGAGGGCAAGGAGATCCTCCGGGCCTATGGCGTGAACGTGCCGCCCGAGGGCCTGGCGCGCAGCGCCCAGCAGGCGGCCGAGATCGCGAAGCGCATCGGGTTCCCGGTCGTTCTCAAGGTGGCGTCCCCCGACATAGCGCACAAGACCGACGTGGGCGGCGTGGTGGTCGGCATCGACTCGGAGGAAATGGCGCGTCGGGAATACGAACTGATGATGGCCCGGGTGCGCTCCCGCCTTCCCGACGCCCGGGTGGACGGCGCCACCGTGGAGGGCATGTTCTCCGGCCGGGAGGTCATCGTGGGGATGGTACGGGACGACCAGTTCGGTCCGGTCATGACGTTCGGCCTGGGAGGCATCTTCGTGGAGATCATGAAGGACGTGAGCCATGCGATCGCGCCGCTGTCGGAGCGCCGCGTGGACGAGATGATACGCTCCATCCGGGCGTATCCCATACTGGCCGGGGCCCGAGGAAGGAAGCGGGCCGACATACCGGCCCTCAAGGACGTCCTGTTCAGGGTGGCCCAGATAGCCGCCGATTTTCCCCAGATAACCGAGTTCGAGATCAACCCGGTCATGGTGGGGGACGAAGGCCAGGGGTGCGGCGCGGTCGATGCCCTGGTAACCATCAGGAGGGATAAGCGATGAGGAACCTGTTTCTGGGATCGGTCACCGAGCGTTCGGGGAAGAGCATGATGGCGCTTGGCCTGGCCAAGAACGTCCGCGACAAGGTCGGCTACTTCAAGCCCTTCCGGGAGGTGACCATGTGCCACGAGGGAAGGCTGTTCGATCAGGACGCCTACCTCATGAAGCGAGCGCTGGGCCTGAGATGGAGCGAGGAGGAGCTGTCGCCCTTCGTGTACGACGCCTCCCGCCCCATCGCGCTGGACGATATCGTGGCATCGTGCGAGCGGCTGCGGGAAGGGGCGGACCGCATGCTCATAGAGGGCACGCGGGACATCTTCACCGGGTGCATGGGCGGGGTGTCGGGGCTGGCGATCGCCCACGCCACCGACGCGGCCGTGGTACTGGTGTCATCGGCCACCCTGCCCGCCCTGGACAAGATATGCATGCTGCGAGGGGCGATGGAGCAGTATCCCCTAGAGTTCCGCGGGGTGATACTGAACAACGTCTCCGACCCCGGCCCCGGGCGGCTGCTCAGGGACCACGGGGTGAAGGTGCTGGGCGAGGTGCCCGCCGTGCCGCGGCTTCGACATTACACCGTGCGGGAGGTCGCCGAGGCCCTGGACGCCCGGGTGGCGCAGGGCGCAGAGCGACTGGACGAACGGGTCGAGAACCTGATGATAGGGGCCATGAGCCCGGAGACGGCGTTGACCCACATGCGCCGGGCGGCCCGCAAGGCCCTCATCACCGGCGGGGACCGCACCGACATCCAGATGGCGGCGCTGTCCACCGACACCTCCTGTCTGGTGCTGACAGGCGGAATGCCGCCCGCCCGGACGGTGATGGTGAAGGCGTACGAGGAGGGCGTTCCGATACTGCTCACCGACCTGAACACCCTGGAGGCGTCCGATCGCATCGACCACCTCATCGCCCGCATCGATCCGGAGGACGGCGAGAAGATCGAGCTGATCGCCCGGACCGTCCGCGAGCATGTGGACCTGGAGGCCGTGTGGGGCGTGTGATTCGTAATATATCCGGCTCGCCCATCTGGTGAACCGATGACCGACCCCTCCCCCGCGCTGCAGAGGGGGCCGATCTTCCCGCGCAGCCGCCTCGCCACCGGGGAGAGGCTGTTGTGGGAGGGAAGACCGTCCTCCATCGTGTACTTCGTCCAGCCCCTGGTGCTCCTCATACTGACGGTGATCTTCGGATTCGCGCTGTCCTTCGCCTACGATTCGATCGGCACGCTGGAGGCCGATTGGACCACCTGGGTCGTGCTGGCCGCTCTTCTGCTGCTCATGCCGGTGTCCACGCTGCACATGGGCCTGGTGTCCATGGCGGTGGGCCTGGCCGTGGTGGCCATCGATGCCCTGGGACTGTACGGCAACGGCATCATCTCGTTCGCCCCGGTGCTGGTCGGCCTGTTCGCCTTCCTGTACGATTACATCGTCTGGACGCACACCGCGTTCGCGATCACCGACCGGCGCATCATGACGCAGTACGGAGTGTTCAACATCCGGTTCGGCGACACGCGGCATGAGCGCATCTCCAACGTCACGGTCCACCAGACCCTGCCGGAGCGCATCCTGGGCTTCGGCGACGTCATGTTCTCCACGTCCGGCGAGACCGGCGGGATCGATTCCGACCACCCGGCGCTGCGCTCCGACCACCGCGGGGCGGTCAAGTGGGACGACATCCCGAAGCCGTTCTACGTCCGCAAGCTGGCCGAGGAGGCCATGCTCAACCCATCATGGCAGAACGTGAGGGTGCAGGCGCCCACGCAGTACGTGCCGTCTCCCGTCGCTCCGCCCATCTCCCCCGTGGAGGCGGAGGAGCGGCTGGTGAAGCTCAAGGAGCTTCTGGACAAGGGGCTCATATCGAAGGAGGAGTACGAGGCCAAGCGGCGGGAGATCATCTCCCGGATGTAGGTCAGACCAGCAGGTCGCTGGTGCCGTCGCTCAGTTCCCGCACGGTCACCACATTGCTCATCATGTCCTTGGTGTCGTCAATGTGAGTGATCAGGATGATCTGGTGGAACCGTCTCTCCAGGCGGTTGAGCGTTTCCATTATCGCCCTCTTGCGCACCTGGTCCTGCGAGCCGAATATCTCGTCCAGGACCAGGAAGTTCATGTCGTTGCCCGAACGGTCGGCCAGCACGCGGGAGATCGCCAGCCGCAGGCATAGATTGGCCAGGTCCCCCTCGCCGCCGGAGAAGCGGGACAAAGGATACTTGATACCGCCGTCGTAGATGTGGAGGTCGTAGTTCTCGTCGACCTCGATGCCTCCGTAGCGGGAGTCGGTGATGGTGTCGAACAGCTCCGAGGCGATCTCCGACAGCGTCGGCGTGATGCGCTCCATCACGTTCTGCTTGAAGTCCCCCATCACCTGTACTAGGGTGGCCAGCTCCTGCACTTTTCTGGTACGGCCTTCGATGCTCCGCTCCATCTCGTCGATGTCGGCGATGGCCTTGTCCTTGTCGGCTAGCCTCCTCTCGGTGTACTCGATGGCCTCGACCTTCAGGGACACCTCCCCGTAGCCTCTCTCCCGGGCCCTGACGGCCTCGGTGTGCGCCGTCTGGGCCCTCTCCAGGTCCCCTTCCTCGTAGCCGATGGCGGCCAGCTCGGCCTGCATGCTCTCCACCTCCTGCGAGCGCAGGACGATGCTGGCATCCAGCTCCTCCTTCCTCTCCATCAGGTCCGGAAGTCTGGCGGCCTCGCCGGACAGCGCCTGGTACCTGTCCGCCGCAGCCCGCAGGTCGCGAAGGCGCTCCTTGATGCTCCGGTACGCATCCTCGTCGAAATCGTCGGCGCCCATCTTTTCCAGCTTGTCCGCCAGCGAGTTACGCCTCGCCCTGAGGGAATCGAGGTTCTCGGCCGCCTGCTTCAGCCGGGCGTCCAGGTCGCCCGCTCTCCGGTCCTCGTCCTGCAGCTTCTTCCTCCGCTCCTCGAGGACCGCCTTCCTTCTCTGCAGGGTGTCGAGCTCGTTCCGCAGCCGTTCGATGTCCGCATTCTTGGCCGTGATGGCGGCCTCGACCTCCTGCCGCTGCTCCTCCAGGACGGCCACGAGATGTGTGTGGTGCTCCCCCAGGGTCCTTCGGCAGGTGGGGCATACGCTTTCGGGACCCAGCGACCGGATCTTGGAGCGCTCGCTCACCAGCTCCTCCGCGTCGAGCTGCAGGCGCCGGACCTCGGCCTCCGCCACCGATATGTCGTTCCGCTTGTCCGAGATCTCCGAGTCCAGCGCATCAAGGTTCTCGGAGACCTTGTCCAGGCTTGCCCGGGGGTCCTTCAGCTCCTGCCTTTGCGTCCTGGCGTCGGCCATGGACCGCTCGGCTCTGACGATGTCCTCGTCGGTCTGCCGCAGCGATTCGAGCAGCGATCCCCGCCCCTCGTGCGCCACGCGGGCATCCTCCATCGATTCCTTCGCCACCAGGAGCGATCTGTATTCCTCGCTCCTCTCTCTCAGCTCGGGCAGCTTGACCAGGCGGTCCTTCAGCGTTGCAATCTCCTTTTCGGCGGCCTCTCGCCGCTCGGTCAGGTTCTTCAGCTCGGAGCGCTTCTCCAACAGTCGAGCATCGCGCTGACGGTACTCCTTCTCCTTGAGCGCGACCCACTCCTTCTGCCCCTGGGCCTTCTCCAGCTCCACCTCCAGCCTCTCCACTTCCTTGTTGGCATCGTCCAGCTGGCCATGGAGCACCTTGAGCTCCTCCTCCAGCGACGCCCTCTCCTCTTCCAGCACCTCCCGCTTCGGCCTCCCGTCGGCGGTCAGCAGCTGATCGCTGATGAACTGCAGGTCCTTCTTCTCATCCCGCTCGTCCCGCTTGATGTCGTCAATGACCTTCTGCAGGACATCGAGGTCCAGCATGCGGACGATGAGCTTCTTCCGCTCGGCCGGCGGCAACGCTGACAGGGCCGACAGCTCCTTCTGACGAGCGAACACCGATTGGAAGAAGGCGCGATGGTCCATCCCCAGGACCTTCTCCACCTGGGAGGTGACGGACCGCTCGCTGGATGCCAGCACCTCCCCGTTGGCGAGCAGCTGGGCGTCGGCCTTGAGGCTCTTCCCCCGCAGGGTCCGGCGGACCTGGTACTGCACCCCTCCCAGCTCGAACTGGAGCATGACCGAGCAGTCCTCATGGGCCTCGGCCCCGGAGCGCTTGATGCCCTCCTTGTCGGTGCGGTCCACGCTGCCGCTGCCGAACAGCACCCAGGAGATGGCCTCGATCAGCGTCGACTTTCCTGAGCCGTTCGGCCCCATGATGCCGATGACGCCGTCCGGGAACTCCAGCCGGGCCGAGCGGAAGCGGCGATAGTTCTCCAGCTCGAGGTAGATCAGTCGGATCCTTCCAGCCCCCTCTTCAGATATTCCAGCCCCCGGGCGCGCAGCGAGTCCTTGTCCACATGCTCCACCGGGTATCGCTCCAGGAACGATACGAACTCCTGCTCCAGCGAATTGATGGTGGCGCCGCCGGCCTGGATGGATACCTTGTCCCGGTCGATCTCGAAGCGGGGCTCGAAGTGCATGGCGCCCGATGCCAACTCCCGTATCCTGCGGAAGTCCAGCGCCTCGTACGTCGTCCTCGGGACGTTACGAACCACCAGGCGAACGATCTTTCCGTCGAGGTCGCGGTCCAGCCGCGACTCGATCTCGGCGCTCAGCGACGGCGCATCGAGGCGAAGGGCGTCGATGGCCGGCAGATCGATCATCGGCCGGGCCGGCAGCTCGATGAGCCTTCTCTTCCTCGCTTCGAGGTCCACGTACAGGAAGCCCTTGGTCTGGGAGGCCTCGGCGAACGAGAACCGCTCGATGGAGCCGCTATAGGCGGCGTTGTCCGCTATGTCATAGTGGCCGTGGAAGTGGCCCATGGCGATATAGTCCAGATCATCGCGTAGGTAACATGAGTCGACGATCTGCTCGTTGAACTCGTTCATGCGGAACTCCTTGAAGCCGACCACGCCGGCATGGAGCATGGCGACCTCGTACGGGGTGTCGCCGCATCTCGTCAGCGAAGGGAGCATCTCCTTGAACGCCTCGCCGTCCGTGTGCGGGATCGCATGGACCGTCAGATCGCCGATGGTGATGCGCTCGTAGGTCCCCTTGTACACGGGTATCACATTGGGAAGGTGCTCGAACAGGCGGAACGCCGAGCCGGTCTCCCTGATCCTTGGCGTGGAGTGGTTGCCGGCGATGATCACGACCGGTATGTCGGCCTCGGAAAGCCGGAACAACTGTTCCACCGCGAAGGCCAGGGCGCGATTGGACGGCCTTACGGAGTCGAACAGGTCCCCGCTGTGCAGCACCACGTCCGGCCGGAGCTCGAGGACGCGGTCCACGAACGCCTGGAACGAGAGGTACGTATCCACCTCCCGCTGGTTCAGCCCCTTGAAGGCCCCATCCTCGTCGCACACCCGTCGGTAGGCCGAATAGCCCAGATGCGTGTCCGCGACGTGAACGATCCTCACTCCAGGCCCTCCGTGTCCATCAAGCAGCCATCCCCGGGGCGTCGGAAGGGGCTAGGCCATCTTTATTGTTTTCTTTACAGTTCACCTTGTCCGACGTCACGAGCGGACGCCCATCAATAGAAGGTATGGCTCACCGGGGCCTTGGTGAACACCTTCTTGGGAGCGTCGGCGACCGCCCTCTCGATGTATTCTTCGTACAGATGGATCTTCACCGGCACCGCGAACGGGGTGAACGGTGACGCGATGAGCGCCTCCCCGGGCATCAGCATCTGTATCTCGTTGTCCAGCTGCGAGATGTCCTGTTTGGCCGAGTTCCTTAGGATCTCGCGGTCCCGCCTATCCGCCAGTCCGAGGATGAACAGGGTGTTGAACTGGGAGATGATCTCCGAATCTATCAGCTTCGGCTGCTGCGATACCGCGCACAGTCCGGTCTTGAACTTGCGGCCCTCCCGGGCGATCTGCGCGAAGATGGTCCCCTTTGCCTCGGTGAGAACGCGCTGCGCCTCCTCCAGGGCGATGAGCACCGGCGGGACTTTGTCGAACTTGGACTTCTCCCCGTACAATGCCTTGTTCTTCTCGAAGATGGCGCGCGCCAGGACGGTCGATATGAGGAGCTCCTCGGCCTCGTACATGTTGGACGTGTCGACCAGTACGACCTTGCCGTCGTGCAGGCAATCGATGATGTGGCTGGTGATCGAGAGCTTCGGGTCCCGGGAGATGAGGTCGAAGCGGAACAGCGACTCCAGGCGGCGCTTGACCACGTTGATGGTCCCCTCATGGTACTTGCCCTCGCCCAGCGCCTTGGAGATCTCCTGCACGCTCTTGTCGTTGATGTCCGTCAGCCATGTGTCGCCGAACTTGAACTGGGCGGACTCCATGAACTCCTTCTGGGCCCCGGTGAACTCGTACAGGTTCTCCAGGTCGGTGATCTGGATCTCCGACGACGCCACGTGCAGCGAGTTGTGTGGGCCGTCCAGCTTGCGGGACGAGAACACCACCAGGGCATCGCCCAGCCCGGCCTGCTTCAGGCCCTTCTTCCCCGATTCGCCGCCGTCGTAATACTCGCCGTGGGGGTCGAGCACCAGGAAGCCGTACTTGCGGAGGCGCATGCACGATAGGGCCAGGTTCTTCATCAGATTGCTCTTCCCCATCCCGGTGGTGGCGAAGATGCCAATGTGGTGCGGTATGGCCTTCCCGGATATGCCCACCGGGAAGTCCAGCACCCGGTCGCCCGAGCGGAGGTTCCCGACCTGTATGTCGCCCAGGCTGCTCTTGAGGAACTCGTAGTCGTCGATGGTGGTCCGACGGACCTTGGAGAAATGGTGCGGGATCGTCTTCGTCTTCCTGAACTCGTCGCCCACGCATCCCAAGGGCGCCGATCTCGCCACGCAGTACAGGTCGTCGCGGATGGGACCGATATCGACCTCGTGCTGCTCCGCGTCCATGCGAAGCATGCGGCCCGCCTCGGTGGTCATCCAGTTCATGTCATCGGCGTCCGCGCCGTGCTCGATGTCCATGACCCTGATGAGATACCGCTCCGAGCTGGGGCCGCTCTCCACCACCAGCATCTCTCCCACCTGGAGCGCCTCTCCGAAGTTCATCCTGAAGGTGGTCTCCAGGACCCTGTTACCTATGACTCGGCCGATATGCATGCTCGCTTCCCTCGCTGGATCCCTATGGGAAAGACGAGAAGGAGATGATAATCGTTTCTTGCCCGCTAACAAGGGTCGTGACGATCTCGGGACCTATGCTGCCATCATAGACGGAATGGCAGGCCCATGGGCGGCGTCATATCAATAATTCTATTTTATAAGAACAATCAAAGATAATCATGCGTGACGTTGGGGTTGATAGCTATAAAAGTGGTCTTCTGCTGTTCCGCCTGAGGAGGTGGGCTCCAGAGAAGTGTGTGATAGATGAGCGATAGCGCTGAACAATGCAAGTGAGCCCGACCAGCTTACGCAGGTCTGGCTCCAGAGAGAATGACTGATAATAGTCATGAGTTGATTAAATGGGAAAAAATAACGAAAGACGGATGGGAAAACCATTCTACAAGATAGGGGCGATTTTCGCTGTAGCCCTGTTGATAGGCTCTGTGTTGGTCATATGTACGACCGACGCGGATGCGGCGCGTTCCTCCGACCTCACGGTCGAAAAGAAGGGCGCTAAGACGCTGGTGAAGAATGAAAAGGGAAAGACCATAATCTCCTCCACCAACTCCGCGACCGCCATCCAGGGAGCCATCGACCGCGCCAAAGCTGGGGGCACGGTCACGATGAAGAGCGGGACATACCACCTCTCGAAGGAGATCTCGATGAGGGCTGGTGTCACCCTGCAGGGAAATGGCGATAGAACGGTCCTCGTCAACAATGGCATCCGCCTCCCAGATGTATCCGATGTAACCCTCAGGGGCTTCGCGCTCCAAGGGACCGCTGACATCTACGTGACCGCGTACAAAACCGATGTCCGCAATATCGTGATGCAGGATATTTCAGCCAGGGGCGTTAAGGGCGTAAATGCTGTGTTCACCCTCGATGCCCAGCGGCACATCATCTCCGATGTCAGCATGCTCCGGCTCTCTGCCGTCGACTGTGGGGCCTACGGCTTCTCCATCATCGGCAGCGGGACCGGCACATGCGAGATCAGGGATGTGACTATCGATGGTTGCAAGGCCACCAGGTGTGGAGCGGAATCCCGGCCCAACGACTGGGTCGTAGGCTTCGCCCTGGCGGTGAACATTGACGTCGCCAACATGCACGTGAAGAACTCGGTATCCTCCTACAACTGGGAGGACGGCTTCTACCTGCGCCAGGACGTCGCCAAGAACAACGTGGTGTTCGAGAACTGTGTCGCGGACTACAATGGGGTCAAGCCCGCCTTCAAGGAAGGTTACGGCTACTTCATTGACAGTTCGGTGGTCCTGATCGACTGCAAGGGTGCAGGCAACAAGGGCGGCATGTCCAATGTCGACGTGATACCCGAACCCGAGCCAGAGCCTATACCTGAGCCTGAGCCCGAGCCTATACCTGAGCCTGAGCCCGAGCCCATACCCGAGCCCGAGCCTGAACCGATCCCTGAACCGACCAAGGGGACCTCGTCCATCGACGTGACTGTCTCCTCCTCGGTGGATGTCGGTCAGAGGATCCAGGCCACTGGTGTGCTAACCGTCACGAACGACGATGGCACCAGGCCCCTCAGGAACGCGGCGGTGACGATAGTCGTGACCCTGCCTGACGGGTCCAAGATCACCTCTCAGGCGACCACGGACTACAACGGCAGGTTCACCATGACCCACACCCCCAACGCGGCGGGCACCTACTCCTTCACGGCCACCTTCGCGGGCAACGATGCCTACGATGGTAGCAGCAAGGCGGTTAGCTGGACGGCCAAGGCATTGCCTGTGCCGGACCCGAAACCGTCCGCTGACCTGTACGTCTACCCGGGCAATATCGTCAAGAATGCCAACGGGGCGACCGTCCACACTGGCTCCACTGCCATTCAGTGGGCGGTCAACAACGGCAACACCGTGCTGGTCACTGCTGGCACCTACCAGGTGAGCGGAAACATCTACATGAGGAGCGGCACCACCCTGATGGGAGAGGGCTCGGACAAGACCACCCTTAACTTCGCCAGGGGCGCCATCATCATGGATGGTGTGAGCAACACCGCTGTGAAGGGATTACACATCACCGGAGCTGGCTCCTGCCAGTCCTGGGCGACTGGGGTCACCGTCCGCAACCACCTATGGGAGGACATCCACCTCGACCATGTCACCAGGGGCATAATCAACAATGCCATTGGTACCTGGGTGGAGGCTGGTGGCGTCATCGACGGCCTAACCTATCGGAACGTCTTCGTCGACTCCCCCGCTACCTGGGGCTTCCTCATCAACGGCAACAACTTCGACGGATGGGTCAAGAACACCCTCTTCGAGGACTGCACTGCCATCAGGTGCGGGAATTCCCTGGGCGTCACCGACCCTAACAGCGCTGACGCCTGGATCCCGGGATTCAACCTCGCTGAAAGATGCAACATCGATGGGATGAGGCTGGTCAACTGCCGTGCCGACGAGAACTGGGAGAGCGGCTTCCACCTGGAGATCGCTCCGGAGGTCCGCAACGTCGTGTTCGAGAACTGTACCGCCAACAACAACGGACAGAAGCCCCGTGCCCTATATGGCGCGGGCTTCTTCGTTGGCGACCGTGCTGGGTTCGACGAGTGTACCTTCATCAAATGCACCGGAAGCGGCAACACCAAGGGAGGCATCAACTACGACATACCGAACGTTCAGGTCGTCAGTTTCTCGCTGCCGGTCTAGATGGGAGCCGACCTCGATCATCCTTCCGCCCATGCCTTCCCGCGACCTCCGGCCATCTCTTGATCCGTCATAGGGATAACGAACGTTTTTGTACCGCTGGGCCCCAATGAAGCACGATGCTCAGGAGGCGCCATGCTATTGTCCTTCTCATGACGATAGCCGTGGCAGCTGCCCTGGCGTTCGTGTACGTGGCGTGGATGGAGCAGGGCGACGGCCCCACCTACCGCAGCTATGAGGTCTCTCGGGAAGAGGGACGGACGGTGGCGACCGATATCATCACTGGCAGAGTGGCCTATGAGTCGGGCTCGTCCTCGGAGGTGCTGCAGGCGGTCTTCCGGTCCATGCCCGATGGCGGCACGGTCCTGGTCCGCTCTGGAACGTACGTGCTGGACGAGAGCGTGGAGATCAGCGGCAACACGGTCCTAAGGGGCGAAGGGGTTCGGAACACGGTGTTCACCTCAGAGAGCAAGGGCATGCTGGTAGTGAAGGACCGGTCCAACGTCATGCTGTCCGATCTAGGCATCATCGGGTCCACCGCGTTCTATGCGACCGCAGACCGCACCGATGTGAGCGGCCTACTGGTCCGCAACGTGGAGGCCACTGTTACCAGGGAGATGGGCGGGGCCTTCATCCTCGCCCCCGATGGCCGCACCATATCCAAGGTCTCGTTCATCGACTGCCGGGCGGTAGGCGGCGAGGCCTATGGCTTCCTCAACATTGGCTCCCGGGGAGACAGTCTGGTGCGCGACATAGAATACATCAACTGCACCGCGACCAACAACGGCCTGACCACGAGGTCCCATGACTGGACGGTCGGCTTTGACCTGGCTGAGATGACCGCCGTGGAGGGCATGCGACTGGTCAACTGCACCGCCAACAACAATTGGGAGTCTGGCTTCCACTTCGAGGACGATATACGCGCGCATGATGTGGTCTTCGTCAACTGCACCGCCAATGACAACGGCAGGAGCAAGCCCTCGCCGCTCTACGGCGCAGGGTTCGTCCTGAACAGCAACACCGTCCTGAGGAACTGCACCGCCGATGGGAACGCCAATGGGAACCTGCTCGTGGTGGGGGACCCAAGCACCGTGATGGTGCAGGTGGTCGGCGCGCCCTCCATGTATGACGGGAGTATGGAGACCGCAGAGTCATGATAATAGGAGGGCATCCTGTCATGCGGCACGTGTCCGGTGAGCTCCAAGGGAATGTCCGATCTGCGGAACACATTCGCCAGGCTGCCGTTGCCGATCACCCTGAACTTCACATCGCTGACCTCTCTGCTGACCTTCTTGAAGATGCTCAGCAGCTGACCTGCTCCCTTCCAATGCTCCAGTTTTCCTACATAGGTGATCACCCGAGACTCGTTATCCACGGGAATGAACTTCTCCGTCGACACCGCGTTGGGGACGTACTGCGCAGTGACCCCGAACTTGCTCTCTATCTGAGGGATGTCCCTCTTGGAGACGCTGGTGACCACGTCGGCCAGCCTGACGGTGGCCTTCCCGACCGTTCGGTCGAAGACGTGGTCCTTCACCCACATCTTGAACGAACAGGGGTCTGGCATGCCATTATGGCTAACGCCTCCGTGAAAGTTCAGCACGTATCGGAAGCTACGCAGCGGCCGGGCCGCCGCAGCAGTATTGGACATAAAGAAGATGTATGAATGGACATGAACCACGTCGAAATCCTCCTGCAGCAGGATCGGGAAGGCGTTCGCCACGGGATTCATGGACCACAACATGTTGTACGTCCTGAGGACCCTAAGATGCAAGTTCTCGGGCAGCTCCATTTGGGGGAAGTTGCCTACGCTGGAGGTGAGCACATGTACCTCATGGCCCAATCGAGCCAATCGGACTGCCAGCTCGTAAGCGTAGACCCCTGAACCTGTAGGGTATGCAGGCCCCCATAGCGGGGATACTATAGCGATCTTCAAGCCTTTCCCCACCTGCCCAGATTCCAGGGCCAGTATATGCCTAGATCCAGCAGGATGGTACGAAATACTCCATTGGAAAGTATTTATCCTTAATGATAACACTAGGGCGTTCCATTGTCCCCGATCATGACAGAAGCATCGTACCTACGTTGAACAGGAAGACCGCCCCGAACGCTAAAAGCGCCCCGTTCAGGAGAGCGCGCCCCGTGTCCGACCCCTTCTTCCGTACGACTGTCCATTCCTTGAGGAGGAGCAGTGACGCCAGCAGGATGGCCAGTATGGCACCGTTGATCAACAACGATGGTATCGCCACGATCGCGGCCGCTGCGACGGTGGTCAATAACTGCTTTCCCTCTCCCATGGGACCTCCTCCATCAAAACGTCCCTTTTCTCTTGAGCCGCTCGCATTTAAGATTAACTTGTCCGCAGTCCCTGTGCATCCCGTTCGCTGAGTGGAAGAATTATCTAGTGTGACCCCACCTAATTATCTAGATTAGGAAGTCATAATTGATGATCGCATATGACAAACGGGTCCTGGGGTTCAAGACGCGTAGGATCTGGCTGAGCAGTCGTCCTTTTGATGTGGAAGGCATAGACAGCGTCTGTTTCCACGCATGTAGGACAAAAATGGACCTCCCTGGCTTCCATCGAGAGGACCGCGCCACGATAGTGATCGATGTGACCCGGGACATGGACCACATATGGGGTATGATGAGCCCAAAATGCCGAAGTGGTATCAGGAGGGCGGAGAGGGACGGGGTAATGGTCCATATGGACCGGGGCCACAAGGAGTTTCTCAAGCTCAATGAAGAGTTCCGGACCCAGAAGGGGCTGGACTACAACACCTTCCCGCTCAGCTTCGCCCAGGAAAGGGGAAAGCTCTTCACCGCCGAGATGAACGGCCAGATGGTCGGCGGGATCCTGTTCATCGATGATGGGGAGACCCTATTGGGATTGATCTCGGCATCCCGGCGCCTCAATGTCGAAGGCGAGATGGTGAGCAGCATCTCCAACGTCAATCGGCTGCTCTGGTGGAGAGCCATCGAATACGCCAGGGAGAACGGGCTAAGCATGGTCGATATGGGCGGCTATTATATCGGGAGCGAGCCGGACCCCCAGTCGGAAGGTATAAACGAGTTCAAACGTAGGTTCGGCGGGGAGATCGTCAACAGTTACGAGTACCGCAAGGACTACACCTTCAAGATCAAGATCGCCCACGCGCTCCAGCGAAGGACAAGGCTGCAGCTCGTCCACTGACGGCATCATGTATCGATACATGCATTGGTCATAGGGGATCGGACATGCGACAGCGTTCGGACCTCGACCGTTACGATGCCCTACTGGCCATGTAACGCCGTTATGAAAATCCATATATACAATCTGCTCGAAGCCATAAATCCATTAGGTGTCCACCTTGGCGCAATGTCATTTCCAATATAGCACTGGAAAGCACATCTCGGACTCGACCCCCCAGCCGTTCCGAAGAAAGGCCACGTCGACCTACTTTGATGTGATCTATTGCAAGATGCCATGGGTCATCCCGATCTGGAGAAAGGTCCAGGGACGGAATGGATTGGTTAGCACGAATGGAGCCATGGCCCAAGCCGAACCGCGACCCTCGGAACTGCAACCGGGAGATTGGGTGGAGGTCATTGCGCTGGAGGATATCGAAAAAGGCCTCGATCAGAACGGACGACTCTATGGCCTGAACTTCATGCCGGAGATGAGAAAGTATTGCGGCCATAGGTTCAAGGTCTTCAAGAGAGTCAACCGCATGATGCTGGAATCGACCGGAGAACTGAGAACGATAAAGAGGCCGACGTTCTACCTGGAAGGGATCTATTGCGACGGCGAGTTCCACGAAGGCTGCGACAGATCGTGCTTTCTTCTATGGCGAGAAGACTGGCTGAAGAAGGTCAACGAGTCGTAACCAAACGCCATACGCAGACTGTCAAAACATGAGATAGGAACTCGGCGCGGCCTCATCAGCGTTCATCCCTACCGATCGCTGGGATGCGAATGACAGCGCAGCGTCCTGGCGGCGCCTTGTCCGCGCTCCGTCATACGCATCTTTATCCGCTAGAAGTGACAATTGTAACAAAGGCTCGGAGGGAGGACTCAGGTCTTCGCTAGGATCCCATGACCACTGACATCCCTGTGCGCTCTCCGGGTGGCAGGACGGGCAGCTCACCGACGCGGCGGCTTACGAGGCCGTCATCCCCCGTCCTGCTCGTTATTTTTCAATACATTTATCTCCCGGCGCAGGCTTTTACACTGGATGGTCCGAGACGCGCGCTCCCTGGGGTATGGCAACCTGAGCGTACGCCCTCGCCTCAAGGCCATAGGCATCGGGGGAGCGGGATGCAATGCCATAGCCAACTCCCCGTTCCCCTCGGTGGGGCTGTGCAACCATCTCGATGATGTCAACGGCCCGCCGAACCAGAGGCGGCTGGTGCTCGGTCCGGACGAGCATGCGCTGCTCACCTCGGCCAACCCGCGCATGATGGGAAGCGTGGAGCGGGCCATATCGAGGCGCCTCCGGCAGGAGGTGGAAGGTTACGACCTGGTCTTCCTGTTCGCCGGGCTGGGCGGCGAGACGGCCAGCTACATCGCTCCGGGTCTGGCGAACCTCTGCCGCCACTTCGGGAGCATGGTGATCGCCTCGGTGGCCATGCCGTTCTCGGCCGAGGGGCCGGGGCGGAGGAGCACGGCCGCCGCCGCGCTACCGAAGCTGATCGAAGCGGCCCATCTGACCATCACCTATCCCAACGACGGACTGCTGAAGGTCGCCCCCAACCTGCCGTTCCGCCGCACCTTCAAGGTCATGGACGAGATCATGAAGGTGCCGGCCCGGGAGCTGGCCGGCGTGCTGACCAAGGACGACCTTCGCGGCCTGCGCAGCGAGGTCGGCTCGTCCATGCACATGCGCATGGGCGCCGGGGCCGGGGTGGGGATGCAGCGCGAGGCGGTGGCGGTGTCGGAGGCGTTCGGCTCGCCCTGGTTCGACTTCGACCTGATGGGGAGCACCATCGCGCTGGTCACAATCTCCGGCCGGGAGGTGGACGAGTTCTCGGTGCGCGACATACTGGGCCACGTCCGGGCCCGGGTGCCCAATGCCAGCATCCTCTACGGCGTGCGCTCCGATGATGCGGTCGACGACCTCCGGGTGACGGTGCTGCTCGATGCCAAGACCTAGTCCTGCAGGATGCGCTCCGGCGCCCCGGCCAATCGTACGAGCGCGCGCGCTTCCATGAAGTGCAGCCGCCCCGGAACGATCACGCAGTGCAGCGGCGGACCCATGTCGGTGGCGGCCAGAAGCGACGGGGGGCCGGCCAATAGGCTCTGGTTCGAAGAGCCGACCCGCGCCCCGGCGCACAGCACGGTCTCCTCGTCGAGCAGCCCTCCCTTCAAACGCTCCTCGGCGTCCATCAGCCACCTCACCGCCTCGGCCGCGGTCATGTACCTGCCCTCCTCCTCGCGGATGTCCAACAGCACCAGGGTGTGCAGGCCGCGGGAGCGGTTCTCCAGGATGTTCTCGTAGGGGGACGACGGCAGGTAGCCAGGCTCCGGGAACGGGATCGTGACGGCGCGCCCGAACTTGTACGGCTGCAGCCCGAAGGCGGCCGCGGCGGCGGTGAAGATGGACACCCCGTGGACCAGCTCGGTATCGATTCCCTCCTCGACCGCCCGCAGGCGCAGATCGACGTGCGTGGTCGCCGACATGGGGTCCCCGGCCACCATGAACGCTGCCCTGCCCCGGCGGGCCGCCTCGATGATGACGTCGCCCTCCTCGACCTCGGCGCGCCTGAGCACGGTCACCGGCCGCCCGATGAACTCCTCAAGCTCCTCCGCCGTGGCGTCGATGAGCCGGGAGGTGTAGAACTCCGCGAACACCTCGTCGCATTCGCGGAGCGCCCGCAGCGCCCTGACGCTCATGTCTTGGGGTCTGGACAGCCCTAAACCCACAAATATCAAATGTCCCATCATGACCACCGTGTGCGCCCTGTGTCTTAAAGTGCCGAGGGGGGAAGCCGAGTCCTCCCGTAAAAAGCTTTTAGAGCTCGGCCTCCTGGATATCGGCAAGCGCATCCGGCGCGACGGCGAGATCGTCCTCATCCCCGTGCTATCGCGGCAGGCGGAGGAGCTGGGATACGAGCTGACGGACGAGGAGCTGGAGGAGCGGGAGGTCATCGAGACCGACTACCGGAAGGTGGCCGACGTGCCCAACGACGTGCGCGAGCGCCTTCCTACATCTTTCGATATCATAGGGGACGTCGCCATCATTCGCCTGGATGACGATGTCGCCATGCACGCGGACAAGGTCGGCGAGGCGCTCATGAGGACGTTCCCGAGGCTGCGCACGGTCGCCCTGGACCAGGGGGTCAAGGGCGAGCTCCGGGTCCGGGACATCAAAGTGGTGGCCGGAGCCCCGTCGACCGAGACGGTGCATCAGGAGCATGGCGTCCGGCTGACGGTCGATCCCGCCAAGGAATACTTCAATCCCCGGCTGGCCAACGAACGGATGCGCATCGCCTCCCTGGTCAGGCCGGGGGAGAAGGTGGTGGACATGTTCGCCGGGGTCGGCCCCTTCTCCATCATGATCGCCAAGCACGCCGAGCCGTCGGTCGTCTACGCCATGGACCTGAACCACGACGCGGTGGAGCACCTCAAGGCCAACATAGGGCTGAACAAGGTGACGACGGTCGTGCCCCTGGAGGGCGATGCCGTGGAGCTCCTGTCGGGCATCGTGGGGGCGGACCGCATCATCATGAACCTTCCCCACTCGGCCCGGGAATACTTCGCCGACGCCCTGACCAAGCTGAACATGGGAGGGACGATCCACCTCTACGTCATATGCGAGAGGGACGACATCGAGCGGATCGCCGTCGACCTCTCGGTCGAGGCCAGGGGCATGGGCACGCGCATCGGCCTGGAACGCATCGAGGAGCTCAAGACCTACTCACCGTCCATGAGCGTCTTCGCCCTGGACGTCCGCCTTCTTGATTGGTGCTAACGTGATCCCGTTCTGGCCCTGGTAGTTGCCGCTCCTCTTCCCGTAGGTCAACGACGCCTCCGAGCGCAGCGTCTCGAACACCAGCTGCACGAAGCGGGAGCCAATGGGCAGCTCTAGGGCATCGTCCGACAGGTTGACGGCCATGAACGTCAGCGTGCCGCGGAACCCGGCGTCCACCTTGCCCAGGCCGGCCAGCACGCCCTTCCTCATCCATGACGTCCTCAGCCACAGCTGGCCCGCCAGGTCGGAGGGGAGATCCACGCGCTCGACGGTCGACACGAAGAACATGGCCTTGGGCGGTATCGACGCCGCGCCGTCCCGAACGGTCGCCGACGCCGTGGGGACCGAGACCTCGGCCACCCGGAGGTCGTAGCCGTTCGGCGTCAGCGACGCCTCCGAGTAGTCGGAGATGACCAGGCTGCCGGAGCGGAGGCGCTCCACGATCTCATGGTCCGGTAGGATGCACATGCCACCGCATCCCGTCGCGAGATAGAAAACCTGCGTTCCCCTTGCTCCGTCCGAGGAATGGAGGGGATAACTTTTTAACGATGCCATTCTCGGCGGTCAGCACATGGACCACCTGGTGAGACTGGACCGCGAGGCGAGGGAGCTGGAGCGGCTATGCAATGGCGTGAAGAGCATGGTCGTGCGCGGCTCCATGGAGAGGAGGCCGCCCCACGGGGCGGTGGGCGAGGGCGACCGCCTGTACTTCGTCCAGGAGGGCGAGGAGGGAACGGTCAGGGCGACCGCCCGGGTGCGCAAGGCGGACAGCACGCCGATGCTGGACCAGGAAGCGTCGATCATCCGGATCGTGCAGAACCAGAGGAAGCTGATGCTCACCGAGCAGCAGTTCGCGCGTTGGGGAGGGCTCCGCTTCCTGGTCTTCGTGGAGGCGGAGGAGGTCGAGCGGGTGGAGCCGTTCCTGGTGGACCCCTCGCTCATAGGCCAGGACGGATGGGCCGTCCTGAACGACATATCGCTGGCGAGGCGCAGGGGCTCGGCAGCAGCGTTCCATGCCCCCGACGCCCAGGCCCGGGCATGAGCCAGGCGACATCGAGGGGGCTCTTCCCCTTGCTATGTGATGGCGTGTCAATCATAGTCACCCGTAAATATGACCTCGGCTTTACCCCTTTGAACGCGTGGCGATACCGTGACCATAAAGACCAGTAGAGTGAAGGAAAGCAGGATAGGCAAGGTCGACTTCGACCACCTGAGCTTTGGGACGACCTTCTCGGACCATATGTTCAGGATGAACTATGCGCATGGGGCCTGGCAGGAGCCAGAGATCGTACCCTTCGGCCCCATCCAGGTAATGCCGTCCTTGAGCACCTTGCACTACGGTCAGACGGTCTTCGAGGGCCTCAAGGCCTTCCGCAACCGGAAGGGCGGGGTCAACATCTTCCGCCTGGACATGCACGCCGAGAGGATGAAGCACTCCTGCGAGCGTGTGTGCATCCCGACGGTCGACAACGAGACGTTCATCCAGGCGGTGGAGGCGCTGGTCGATCTGGACCGCGATTGGGTCCCCAAGGCCAAGGGCACCGCCCTTTACATCAGGCCGTTGGTGTTCGCCAGCGAGTCGTACATAGGGGTCAGGATCTCGGAGGAGTACGCCTTCTACATCATGACCTCGCCGGTGGCGGCCTACTTCAAGGAAGGGCTCAACCCCGTCCGGCTGATGACGTCGGGCGACTTCGTGCGCGCATGCCCCGGAGGACTTGGCGAGGCCAAGACCGCGGCCAATTACGCGGCCTCGCTCCTTCCGCAGGCCGAGGCCAACCGGAAGGGATATTCCCAGGTCATCTGGCTTGACGCCAACGAGAGCAAGTACATCGACGAGGTGGGCACCATGAACATCGCCTTCGTCAAGGACGGCGCGCTCATCACCCCGCCCCTGGGCGGAACGATCCTGCCCGGCATCACCCGCAACAGCGTGCTGCAGCTGGCCCGCCATTGGGGAATGACCGTGGAGGAGAGGCGTATCTCCATCGACGAGGTCATGAGCTCCATCGAGGACGGCAGCATGACCGAGGTGTTCGGCACCGGCACGGCGGCGGTCATCTCGCCGGTGGGCGAGATCCACCACAAGGGAAAGAACGTCATCGTCAACGAGGGCCGCATCGGCCCGGTGTCGCAGAAGCTGTACGACACCATCACCGGCATACAGTACGGCGAGATCGACGATCCGTTCGGCTGGGTCCGCACGGTCTGAAATCCCTTACCTTTTATTCCCTCATTCCGGGCGCGGCTCTTGACGCAGCCGCCTCTCTGACATTTTTGATCGGTCGGTGACATTTTCCTCGCCATCCTGCCCAAGCAATCTTAATATAGCCTATCCAGCATATACTTGCAGTTGGATGTATCATCCAATAGATTGAGCATTCCATATACTTGAGGAGAAGATGATCATGGACAGTGGAAAGCGCAGATTGATCGCCATCGCTCTGGTGGCGATATTGGTGGTCGCGGTCGTGGCCGTGGTGTTCACGAGCGGGTTGCTACAGACCAGTGCGGCCGGCGACGTTACCGACGCGGCAGGCCGTGAAGTGATCCTCGACGGGACTCCCGAACGCATAGTGTCCTGTTCCCCTGGCATCACCGAGATGGTGTTCGCGCTAGGGCTCGGGGACAATGTGGTGGCCGTCACTGACTATTGTGACTATCCGGCCGGCGCGGCCGAGCTAAGGGATGCCAAGAGCACCGTGGGCGGTTTCTGGGACCCGAGCTTCGAGAAGATAGTCGATTATGATCCGGACCTCGTGCTGCTCGATTACGGCACGGAGGCGCATCAGCAGCTGGCCGCCAAGCTGATAGATTCGCAGGTGACCGTGCTGCAGATGTTCGACCAGAAGGACGTGGCCAGCGTGTACGTGAACCTGGGCCTGCTGGGGAACGTCACGGGGACGTCGGACAAGGCCGTCGAGCTGGTGGACGATCTCAAGGCATCCATCGACAGCACCCGGAGCGCCGTCGAGGACCTGAACGCTACCAACGTACTGTACGTTTCATATGCTGACAGCGGTTTCACCAACGTCTATGTCTCGGGCAGCGGCACGGCGGTCGATGAGCTGATCGGACTGGCAGGAGGTAAGAACATGTTCGACGATACTGAAGGCTGGCCCACTCCATCCAGCGAGGAGCTGCTGAACCGGGCATCAAGCATCGACTGCATGATCATCACCAGCATGTTCTCGTCCTCGGCCGCCGAGGAATTGAGCGCGCACTTCCGGAACGACCCGACGTGGAAGGAGAGCCCCGCGGTGAAGAACAACATGGTCTTCTTCCTGCAGGGTCAGGGGGAGAATATCTTCAACCGTCAGTCGGTAAGGACGGCGGAGGCCGCCCAGCTGATGGCGCAGATGCTTCATCCCGAGGCCTTCGATGCCGAGGTGCCATTGTACGACCCGACCGGGGCCACGGTCAACGTGATCGGCAACGATTACGCCAAGCACCTGGCCCTGGCGGACGGGGTCGGCGATGCGTCAGGAATGCACGATGTAATGTACGCTGGCCTCCTGGCCACGGTCCGAGACTGAACCTGGAGGCGGTGACTTGAACGACACGATGGTCGGCAGGGCCAAGGCCAAGCTTCTGATGGTGCTGACCATCGGCCTCTTCTCCATCTTTTTCCTTCTGGTTGTGTCATGGTCCCTGGGAGCGGTGGACATACCGTTCACCAGCACGCTTGGCCACCTGAAGAACATCATCCTGAATCTCGGACCGGACATGTCGGTCGCCCATGAGCGGATCATATGGGACAGGATGGTCCGCTCCGTGGCGGTGATGGGCGTGGGCATCGGCCTGTCCGTCTCGGGCGTCGTCATGCAGGCGCTCATCCGCAACCCGCTGGTCGATCCCTACGTCACCGGTATATCATCCGGCGCCGCCCTGGGCGCCACCCTGTCCATCCTGGCCGGCGTGGCGATAATACCGCTGGCCGAGTTCGCCACTCCCATAGCGGCATTCATCGGCGCCACGGTGGCCTTCTTCATCACCATGTCCCTGGCCGAGGCGACCGGCGGCCGTTCGATGAACTACGTCCTCAGCGGCGTGATAGTCGGCATCGCCATCTCCTCGTTCACCACCATACTGATCGTGTTCAGCCGGGACCAGCGCCTCCACAACGCGCTGTTCTGGCTGTACGGCTCATTCTCTTACATATCCTGGGTGGAAGCGCTTCTCATCATATTGCCAGTCATAGTGCTGTCGCTGATCCTCCTGATGTTCGCGCGGGAGCTGAACGTCATCCTGCTGGGGGACGAGCACGCCCGCCATCTCGGACTGGACGTCAAACGCTTCAAGTCCATATCGGTCCTGGTGGTCGCCGTGCTCACGGCGGTGTCAGTGGCCTTCTGCGGGATCATTGGGTTCCTGGGCCTCATCGTCCCGCACTCCGCCCGCATGCTGGTCGGAGGCGATCATCGATTGCTGATCCCGGCATCCATGGTAATGGGCACCAACGTTCTCCTGGCAGCGGACATATTCGCCCGGATATTGTTCCGGCCGGTGGAGCTGCCCATCGGGGCCATCATCTCGATGGTGGGCGCTCCGTTCTTCATATATCTCATGATCAAGAGGGGGAAGGAATACAGTGGCTGAACCAACCGTATCCCTGGCCATCGACGGCATACGCTTCGGCTATAATGGCACGGACGTCCTGAACAATGTCCAGTTCGAGGCCCACAGCGGCGAGCTGATCGGCCTCATCGGACCGAACGGCTCGGGGAAGAGCACTCTTCTCCGGCTGATGAACGGCATCCTCAAGCCCAGGCTGGGGACCATCATCATGGAGGGGCGGGACCTCGACAAGATGAAGATCGACGAGATCGCCCGCATCTGCGCCAACGTGCCCACCGAGTTCTCGGAGGACTTCAACCTGTCCGTGAAAGAGCTGGTCGCCCTGGGAAGATATCCATTTTCCAAGGGCCTGTGGTGGGACACCAACGAGGACGAGGAGCTGGTGACGGAGGCCATGAAGAAGTATGGGGTGCACCATCTCCGGGACCGCCTCTTCTCCGAGCTGTCGTCCGGCGAAGGTCAGAGAGTGCTGCTGGCCAAGGCCATGGTGCAATGTCCCCGCGTCATGCTGGTGGACGAGCCGTCGGCCCATCTGGACCTCCGGTACAAGCTGGAAGTGATGGAGCACCTGCGGGAGATGCTCTCCGGCAACGTCACCATCGTGATAGCGTCCCACGACCTGAACCTGCTGGCCCGGTACTGCGACAAGGTCATGATACTGTCCAAGGGAAAGATCGTAGCTCTTGGCACTCCGGAAGAGGTCATCACCCCGGAGATGGTGGCCCAGGTGTACGGCGTCGACGTGGTGGTCATAAAGGACGAGGACGGCATCTTCGCTATACCGCGGAGGACCCGGAGGGAGCAGTCGTGATCGACCGGGCGGTCCGTCCGGAAGTAAGGTCGATGGAGCGCCCCCGCCACGGCGGGGACGTATGGGACGACCTCGACGTGAAGGATTACAGCTCCAACGTCAATCCGTTCGGACCGCCTCCCCGGCTGGAACGGTACATAGTGGAGGCGGCCAGCGAGCTGCACTGCTATCCGGACGACAGCTGCGCCCGCCTGAAGGGAGCGATCGCCGCCCGCTACGGCGTGGACGACAGCAACGTGATAGTGGGCGCCGGCTCGGCCGAGCTCATACGGCTGTTCGCCGAGGTGTTCATATCTCCCGGGGACCGGGTCGTGATGCCCTCTCCCACCTTTTCCGAGTACGCGTTCGGATGCCGGCTGATGGGCGCCCGGCTGATAGATCATGTCCTTCCCCATGAGGAGGACTTCGCTCTGGACGTCGCCGAGCTGGCCGCCCGCCTGGACGGGGCCAAGGCCGTCTACGTATGCAATCCCAACAACCCCACGGGCCGCATGGTGAACCGGAGTGACCTGCTGGACCTGGTGGCCGAGGCAGCGCGAAAGGAAACGCTGGTGTTCCTCGACGAAACGCTCCTCGAGCTGTCATCCCGCTCCGACGAGCTTTCCCTCGTTCCGGAGGTGGAAAGCCACGAGAACCTGTTCATCATACGTTCGTTCACCAAGTCCTTCGCCATGCCCGGCCTGAGGATAGGCTACGGTTTCGGACCGAGGAGGCTGCTGAATTACCTGGAGGCCGGGCGGCTGACATGGAATCTGGGAACGATCGAGCAGAGGGTGGCCACCCGGCTCATGGAGGAGGAGCAGGAGCATGTGGCCCGTGCCGCCACGATGATAGAGGGCGAGAAGCGCCGAATGCACGCCCGCGCGGAGAAGCTGATGGGGCGAGTTCCCATGCCCGACTCCTACTTCTTCTTCGCCCCGCTCGATGCGCTCGACGTGTCGTCCGCCGAGTTCAGGCGGCATATGCTGCGACATGGCGTCCTGGTGCGCGACTGCTCCTCGTTCGGCGGCGTGTGCTCCGGCTACACGCGCTTCTGCGTCAAGACCCCGGAGAAGAACGACGAGTTCCTCGACGCCCTATCTCGGGCCGTGGCTGACATTTCCGAAGGACGGTCCTAAGTTGGAGCTGCTGCCGTATGCCATCGCCATACCAGTGCTGGCGCTGCTGATCGATCTGCTCCTCGGAGAGCCGCCCAACCGCTTTCACCCGGTGGTGTGGATCGGCCGGAGCATCGGTTTCCTGGACCGTCACGTAGGACGCGGCAGCGCCGCGCGGGAGAAGGCGTCGGGCGTACTGGTGGTGGTCGTTCCGGCCCTGCTCTTCATTCTCCTATTCACGCTCATCCTGGCGCTGACGCGCGAACTGCTCGGCGCGATCGTATGGGCGGCGGCATCGGCGGTCGTCCTCAAGACCATGTTCGCCATACGGGCGCTGGAGACGCACACCGCGCCCATGGTGGAGGACATGCGCAACGGCGACCTGGACGCCGCCCGGAGGAAAGCCTCCATGGTGGTGTCGAGGGACGTGGACGCCCTGGACGGACCGCACGTGATCTCCTGCGCCGCCGAGACGGTGTCCGAGAACCTGGTGGACAGCGTCCTGTCGCCCATGTTCTACTTCGGCCTGGCCGGGATACCGGGGGCGGTGCTGCTCCGGGTCATCAACACGGCCGACGGAATGGTCGGCTACCTCTCGGACAAGCATCGCAACGTCGGCTGGTTCGCCGCCCGCTCGGACGACGCGATGCATTACATCACGGCCCGCCTGTCGGTGCCGTTCATAATGCTCTCTCTGGCCATCCTGGGGAAGGACTGGCGGGCCGGATGGAGGGCGGCCATGAGGGACCACGGGCAGACCTCGTCGCCCAACAAGGGCTGGCCCATGGCCGCGGTGGCCGGCGGACTGGGGGTCCGCTTCGAGAAGCAGGGGCACTACAGCATGGGGGAAGGAAATGTACCGAACGATCCGGCCGTCATACTCGATACCATCAGGGTGATGAAGCTGACCTCGGTGCTGTTCTTCCTCCTGGTCCTGCTCCCTTTATTTACGCTCCTGGGCATACAAGTCCAGCTTTCGCTGGAAGATTGGCTCCTGGGCCTGATATGGTGATGGCATGAACGATCTTGACGTCAAGGTGAGAATGGAGGACAACGGCAACGAGGGCTTTGCCATCATGACGTTGCCGGAGAGGTTCAGGCTGCTCAGCTCCACGATAATGAACGGCGGGTACGCCGAGACGGACACGGTGTTCTTCTACGAGGTGCCGCTCGGCTACGACAACTCGTTCCCGGAGGAGGACATGGAGCAGCAGTGCCGCCGGTTCGGCATACCGCCGCATGCGGTGGGGTTCATGACCGCGGCCGACATCCGGCGCGTCATAACCGTCTGCAAGGAGGAGTTCAACGGCGTTCAGGCGGTGGCGGTGGCCACGGCCGGCGTGACCAACGCCGTGTACGCGGGAGAGCGCCTCCCCCAGGAGGTTCTGGACCTGCTGCCGGAACATGTCCCTCCCTGCGACCGGAACCCGCCCGGGACGATCAACATCCTGGTGGCCGTCAACGTCCCGCTGCACGACTGCGGGCTGGCCAATGCTCTCATCACCGTGACCGAGGCCAAGGCGGCCGCCCTGATGGACACCGGCGTGGACGGAACGGGAACGACCAGCGACGCGGTGTCGGTGGCGTGCCCCATCGGGGACGGCTGCAAGTACGCTGGAACGGCCACCGACGTCGGAGTGGCGATCGCCCGGGCTGTACGCTCGGCCGTGGGGGCCTCGGTCCTCAAGTGGGGCAACGGCAAGAGGCCCAAGGACTTCCTCACCCGCCTGGACGAGATGGGCGTGGGAGAGAAAGAGATGTGGGAGGCGGCCTCCGCCCTGTACGTGGAGAATCCCGACTGGGACACCGATGTACTGCGGAAGATGTTCAGCCGCCACCTGGCGGTCCTTCGCAAGGACATCAACGTCAACGCCATGATAGTGGCCGCCATGAGCATGGAGGGTCTGGGGATGAAGGACGAGCTGTTCGGCCTGGACGGCGGTCGCTTCCTCGAGGACCCGGTGCACCTGGTGGCCGATGAGCTGCTGGGCATTTCGCTGTCGCAGTACATCGCCGGCACCAAGGGCCTGTTCGAGTACATCCGCTACGACAAGAAGAAGCCCGGCGTGCTCGGAACCCTCGGTCCGTTCCTGGATGACATCGTGGCGTCGCTCATCGGGAGCATCATGTCTCGCATCTACACCGAGCTGCTGGAGAGTGAGGACCGATTAGGCTCCTGAACCTCGTCAAGGCGCAGTTCTCGCTGTTCACGATCATCCCGGTGAACGTCACCGGGGAGGACGTGGAAGAGCTGTCAGAACGCTTCTGGACGCTTCCGTTGATCGGCCTCTTCTATGGCCTGGTGGCCGGCGGCTCGTTCTATGCGCTCACCCGCATCCTCGACCTCCTGGTCAGCGCGGTCGTGGTCGTCCTGTTGGTCCACGGGCTGAACCGGTTCCTGCACTTCGACGGACTGATCGACCTGGGGGACGGGCTCATCGCCACCGGGACGCACGAGAAGAAGATGGCCGCGATGAAGGACACCCGCGTGGGCGCGGGCGGGGTGGGCTTCGGCATGATGTTCACTCTCCTCACCGTCGCCGCCCTGGCGTCGGTCGGTGAGGTCGGCATCGCCCCCATGATGTTCTTCATCCCCCTCGCCGCCGAGGTGCTGTCCAAGAACGCCCTGGTCACCGTGGCCGCGCTGGGGAGGTCGCGCGAAGGCCTGGGCAGTCCGTTCGTTCGCAACACCCGCTCCGCTCATGCCGTCTACTCCACGCTCTTGTCCTTCATACTGCTGGCACTGACCCTCCCGCTCATGGGCCATTGGTCCCCGGGGCCCCAGAACTTCATGCTCCTGTTGATGGTCATGATCAGTGTGGCGGCGGGCGCGTTGGCGGCCGCGGTGGCCCATCGAAGCTTCGGCTGCGTCAACGGCGACGTGCTGGGAGCGACCAACGAACTGGCCAAGCCGTTCGTCCTCATCGCCGGGGTGGCGGGGGTGGTCCTGTTCCTGTGGACGTTCTAGTGACGGCCGGCGGACGGGGCAGCCGCATGCGCGATGTGCCGGGAGAGAAGCCGCTCGTCCCCCTGCTCGGCAGGCCCATGATCGATCGGGTGCTCGACGCCCTGTCCGGGGCGCGGGGCACCGGCCGGTTGGCGGTGTCGATCAGTGAGAACACGCCTCTCACCGCCCAGCATCTGAGATCTAGGGGAATCGAGGTCGTGAGCACCTCCGGCTGCGATTACGTGGCCGACCTGAGGCAGGCACTGGGACATCTGGGTTCGTCCGAGGTCCTGATCTGCCCGGCCGATCTGCCGCTCATCACCTCCGAGGGAGTGGAAGCGGTGCTCGCTCATTATCCCGTGGCGGGCGTCTCCTCGCTCTCGGTGGCCGTGCCGGCCGATCTGGTGCGATCCTTGGGCGCAGCTCCGTCATATGTTCTTCAAGAGAACAACCGCGATGTCGTGCTGTGCGGGGTCAGCGTGGTCGACCGGGAACAGATGCTCTCCGGCGACACCCTCAGCCAAGGCTTCATGGTCATCGAGGACGAGCAGTTCGCGCTGAACGTCAACACCCGGGAGGAGCTGGCGAAGGCGGAGGAACTGCTGCGAAGGCGGGGAGCCGACGAGAACGCCATCTCGCCTTCACGGGAAAGCGCTCGAGAGGCGTGACCGGCAGGCCGGTCGATGACATGAGGGAGTGATCGACGCTCCCATTGCTGGGACTGGCGCGAGCGATACTTGATGCTATGATGGGCGGCCCTTTCCCCTCCGGACCATCATAAGCGCTCCCCTAGGCGGCCCTCATATGTCGGGCGCCCGCCTCGTATTAAATAATCCGGGGAACGCTAGATTGATGGGGAAATGCCGCTGAGTGCTTCGCCCGAGATCTCATATCAGATGATGATAAAACCCTGCGGTCCGACCTGCAACCTTGCCTGCCAATATTGTTATTATCTGTCCAAGGCGAGGATGATGCCCCGCGGGGACCGTAGGATGGGCGAGGATACCCTCGAAGCGTTCATCCATCAATACCTGGCTCGCACGGCGCCGGGACCGTCAACTTCGCCTGGCAGGGCGGCGAGCCGACCTGGCGGGGCTGGACTTCTTCCGGAAGGTCATCGAGCTCCAGGACCGTTATCGGAGGTCGGACCAGGTGATCGAGAACACCCTGCAGACCAACGGCACTTTACTTGACGATAAATGGTGCCAGTTCTTGCACGAGCACCGCTTCCTGATAGGCCTGAGCGTTGATGGCCCCGGCCGTCTGCACGACATCTATAGGAGAGATAGGCAGGGGAGCCCGACCTCGGCCCGGGTCGTCAGGGCGGCCCGGCTCCTCGCCAAACACCACGTGGACTTCAACACCTTGACCGTGGTGAACCGGGAGAACTCCCGC
The DNA here is from genome assembly GCA_001421185.1 of Methanomassiliicoccales archaeon RumEn M1. GTDB lineage: Archaea > Thermoplasmatota > Thermoplasmata > Methanomassiliicoccales > Methanomassiliicoccaceae > DTU008. The sequence continues at coordinate 26,891 of LJKK01000125.1, read as the reverse complement.
CGCCCCCTCCAGGTGTACCGGTTCCTTCGCAACGTCATCGGCTCGAGGTACCTGCAGTTCATCCCCTGCGTCGAGCCCAAGGGCTTCGAGGACATGCCGCCCCAAGGCCGGGACATGGGCATTCTGCCGAGCTCCCTCGGACCGGCCGCACAGCCGGGGGCCGAGGATCCCTTCGTGATGGAATGGTCGGTCGGTCCGGAGGACTATGGTGACTTCCTGATCTCTATCTTCGATGAATGGTTCAGGAAGGATGTGGGAAAGGTATTCGTGATCAACTTCGAGGCAGTGCTGGGAGCGTGGATGGGACTGCCCCCGCCGACCTGTACGCTCGCTAGAACATGCGGCAGGTCCCTGGTCATCGAACATGATGGGAGCGTCTACTCCTGCGACCACTATGTGTATCCCGAGCATAGACTGGGAAGCATCCATGAGATCGAGTTGATCGACATGGTGCGATCCGAGCGGCAGATCCGATTCGGGCAGGAGAAGGTCTTGGCACTGCCCGACACCTGTAAGCGATGTCGCTTTCTATTCGCCTGCAACGGGGATTGCCCGCGGAACCGGTTCCTCCGAGCGCCCGACGGCAGCTATGGCATGAACTATCTCTGCCCCGGTCTCCGCAAGTTCCTGGAGCATGTCTCCCCCCGCATGACGGCCTTGGCAAGAGGCATCTCGCGCGGCCAAAATGCCGATGACATTGCACGTTCGTACGCTGCTATGGACGATCGCAGAGCAGGGCAGGGGTGAGAGCCTCCAGGAAGCGCTTTCGAGAACTTTTATGTAGCCACCCCTCCAAACGTGAGACGTCCGCTGGATGAGAGGCGGTAGGTGACGACATGGCGACGGTAGAGGCTCAGACGGAGGAGGAGAAGGTGATGGGACCAGTGGACTATCTCGTGGTCTTGTTCCCCGAGGGCGGGCTCACAGGAAAGATCGCGCCGGAGCTACGCAGGCTCAGCGATGCTGGGATCATCAGGGTCATCGACCTATTGATCATTCAGAAGGACGCGAATGGTGATGTCGACTCCTTCGAGGTTTCGGAGGTCGGGGGCGAGCTGGAGGAGGAACTCCATGTCTTTGAACCAAAGACCAAGGGGTGGCTTTCTCAAGAAGATGTGGAAGCGATCGGCGACGGAATGCCTAACCGCAGTATCGCCGCGGCGATGCTCTTCGAGAACCTCTGGGCCATCGGCGTGAAGAAGGCCATCGTCGACTCGGGCGGGGAACTCTTGGAGAGCGGAAGGATACCTCCCGAGCTCATCGAGCGCGCTCAGAGCGAATCCTCAACGATAACGATCAAGGAGGGCTGAACATGAGGGGAAGAGGATTGATGTTGGTGGCGGGGGCCCGCATGGGACGACGCACCGGCTACGAGAGGGCCGAGGCGGAACAGCAACAGCAGGCACAACAAAAAGAGCTGTATGAGGCCCAGAAGCAGGCCGCTACCGCGCAACAACAGCTGCAGCAGTCCCAGGCGCAGCCGGCTCAGCAGGCCGAGGCACCATCAGGCGGCGGTAACGTGACCGCCGAACTGCAGAGGCTGGCCGAGCTGCGCCAGTCGGGCGCGCTGACGGACGAGGAGTTCGCCGCGGCGAAGCGCAAGCTATTGGGCGTGTAGGTCTGCCAAAGCGGCCCCCGTGTTCCGAGCGGACATCTGCCACCCGGGCCGGCCCGCTCTCCCATACGGACCTTCTCGCTGGGCACAAGGTGCCTTCCAGAGAGAACGTCCCGCGTATGAGGCCGAACGGCCCCGGTCGATGCTCGATCCGTGATACGACACCTACCTCCGCCTTGGGCGAGCGCCTTGGCCCCAGGCCCTTCCTGGACGAATAGAGTTCTCGTACGTTACTTCACGTCGGGCACGCGGATGCTACGCTTGTTGTCCGAGGCGATCGGAAGGGGTCGGTCAGCTCCACGATATGTGCCGCGCCTGACCACCACTGGGAGGTGACCGTCAAGCCTCGGAGACCCGCACGACCGCTTCACGATCGGAAGAGGACTATAGCTGGGCCAGGACGGCCCGGGCCTCCTTCTCGAGGTCCACATACTGCCGTCCGGAGAGATCGATCGCCACCCAGCTGATGGTCCCGGTGAACGCCCAAGGGCGCTCTCCCGGCAGGTCCTCGGTCACTCCCTGCCCGTAGGCGCGGCCCACCGTGCAGTACGAACCCAGGCCGAACCGAGCGGGCTGGGTGCGTATCCTGCCCTCGCCGGCCTTTTCCTCGTCGATGTAGAGGGTCAGCGTTCCGAAGGCTACCCCTCCCTCCTCGCCTTCCTTGTCGAAGACGGCCGCCAGGATGATGTCCTTGCCCGTCGGGACCACCTCTTCAGAGGTGACCGTGGTGGTGTCCATCCCCACGAAGTTGTATGCGTACTTCAGATGCCCATCCTTGATGTATAGAACATGCCCGCCGAAGCGAGTGCCTTCGTGGAACAGGACACCCTCCGAACCCGTTGGCGAAATGTCCACCATCGCGCCGATCTTGTAGGAGCGGTTGATGATATTGGGGGCGACCGCCTCTGGCACGGGGTCCGTGCCGGGGAAGTAGACCGCCCTGTCGGTCCTCCCCGCAAGCTGAGGCCGCGGGGAGGTCAGCAGCTCGACCGCCCCCCGGTCGTCGATGGGCAGTCCGAGGAACCTCCCCGCCGCGGCGAACCAGAGCGCCTTGAGCTCTTCTAACTTTTCAGGATGCTCGGCCGCCAGGTCCCTCGCCTCCGAGCGGTCCGCGTCGGTGTTGTAGAGCTCCCAACGGTCCTGCTCGAAATGCCCCCAGTTGCTGAGGGTCGGATGGGTCGTGCTGGCCTTCCATCCCCCTTTCCATATCCCCCGACTGCCCAGCATGCTGTAGTACTGGAAGTCCTTCCGGGTGGCGGCATGCGCGTCGTCGAAGGTATATCGCATGCTCACGCCCTCCAGAGGCCACTGGGTATATCCCTTGACCGATTCCGGCATGGACATCTCCAAGCAATCCAGTATCGTGGGCACGATGTCGGTCACGTGATGATATTGATGTCTTATACCCCGCCCCTTGATCCCCCGGGGCCAGGAGATGATCAGCATGTCGCAGGTCCCTCCGCTCCATGCCGCGTACCGCTTGAACAGCTTGAACGGGGTGCAGAACGCCGTCGCCCATCCGGTAGGATAGTGGTTGTAGGTGCTCGTCCCGCCCAGCTCATCGATCTTTTCCAGGTTGGCGGAGATGTCGTCCGGTATGCCATTGAAGAACAGGTTCTCGTTCACCGAGCCGTTCGGTCCCCCTTCGCCGCTGGCGCCGTTGTCCGACAGGGCCACGATGATGGTGTTGTCCAGTTGGCCCGACTCGGCAAGGTAGTCGATGACCCGGCCTATCTGGTGGTCGGTATATGATACGAAACCGGCGTAGACCTCGGCCATTCGGGCGAACAGTCTCTTCTCGTCCTTGGACAGCGTGTCCCATGGTCGAACGGTGTCCAGGGCAGGCCATTCTTGGCCGTCGGGGCCTTTCTCCTCGATGAGCGGATTGATCGGCGTCAGCTCGGTCTCCGGGGGCAATAGCCCCATCCGCTTCTGCCGCTCCAAGGTGACCTCCCGGTATCTCTCGTAACCGTCGTCGAACTTGCCCTTGTATCTGTCCGCCCACTCCTTCCAGACATGGTGAGGGGCATGGGCGCATCCCGGGCATAGGTACATGAAGAACGGCTTGTCGGGAGCGATCTGCTTGGAGTCCTGGATCATCTTTATGGCCTGGTCCGCGAGGTCCTTGCTCAGATGATAGCCCTCCTCCGGCGCCGCCGGGGGCTCGATCAGGTGATTGTCATAGACCAGGTCAGGATACCACTGGCTGCTCTCGCCGCCCAGGAACCCGTAGAACCGCTCGAACCCCCGATCGGTGGGCCAGTTGCGTTTGGAGGAGGCCATGTTGGCCTCTTCCTCGGGCACGAGGTGCCACTTGCCCAGGGCATAGGTGTTGTAGCCCCTTTCCACCAGCACCTCGGCCAGCGTGGCCGTCTCATGGGGGATCCGGCCATTGGAGCCCGGGAATCCAGTGCTTGCCTCTTCGATGCACGCCATCCCCACCGTGGTATGGTTCCGTCCGGTCAGGAGGCACGCCCTGGTCGGGGAGCAGAGGGCGGTCGTGTGGAACTGGGAGTATGAGATCCCGTTCTCCGCCAGTCGCTCCATGGTCGGCGTCTCGATGCTCCCCCCGAACGGCTCCATGGCCCTGAACCCGACATCGTCCCATACGATGAACAGGATGTTGGGGGAGCCTTCCGGGGCCTTTGGCTGCTCATACTTCTCCCAATCGGGAACGGAGTCGCGGATATCGATGCTTATGGTGCCCTTGAACCGTTCGCTCATGTGATCTTCTCCTCTCGGCCCTCGTACGGCCAAAGTCAGAGCTCATGGGCAATGTTGTGAGGGCTTGCAGGAAAAAAGTGAGGCGCAGATGCAACGGTTTGGGACGCATCTGACGCTGGCCGAGCGGGGCACCGGCCCTCTGATCAGGATGATCTGGGCCCCGCCCGTCCCGGAACAAAGATAAGAGGGGACAGGCGGGGAGCCGGTGGCCTCACCGCCTCGACACCAATCGAGCGTAGTTCTTCTCGATCTCGTCGAGCAGGGAGCGGCAGGTGACCCTTCCGCCGGTGGCGGCCATGGCCATGATGGACGAGCCGCCAGCTCCCACGCCCTCCTTCACCAGGCCGGTCTCGTACACCTTGAGGCCGTCGTACCGGGAGGTGGAGAAGTTGAGATTGGCGGCCATCACTGGAACGTCGCCCATCTGCGAGACGAGACCTCTCAGGTCGGAGGTCTTGTCCTCTGATATCCATCTGGTGGTCCCCAGGGCGAGGTTGTCCATGACGGTGTCGTCCATGGCCTTGATGATCGCCAGCACGGCCGCCATCTGGGTTCCCCCCGGCCATGAGGACGGGGACGCTCTCGGCCGCGCCCGCGATAAGGCCGGCCGCCGGGGCCATCATGGGATCGCCTACGGCCTGCACCGCGGCCATGGCATCGTTCTTGAGCAGTCCCGGGTCGATGCCAGAGGCGGCGAGCCCCTCCTCAACGACCTTTCGCTTGAGGTCGTGCGGATTGACGGGGAAGGTGCTGGCCACCTTCTCGCTGGTGTCATAGCCGAGAGCGGTGAGGACGCCCAGGGCGGTGGTAGTGCCACCCGGTATGGACTCTCCGACCACCAGGTAATCGACCGTCTTGGCCAGCTGCCGGCCGGCCACCACGGCGCGGTCGAACGCTCTCTCCGCGCCCTTCACAGACCTTCCGGTGCGTATATCAGCGCCGGGCGTCCCGTCCACCTCGATGAACGGGGTGTGCGGCTTCACCCTGACCCCGCCGTTGACGACGAAGATCGGCATGGGAGCCAGCTTGAGCGCCGACATCGTGACGATGCCCGGCGTGGGGATCCCGTCGGGCGTGATGGGCACGCCGTCGATGCACTTGCAGCGGCCGAAGTACAGGAGCTCCATGTCGGCCGCGGGAGTGAAATCGGTGGCCTCGGGGTTGGCGCCGGCGGCCGAGACGCCCGGGATCTTGGCCGTCTCGGTGTTGCCTATGACGCAGCAGTAGGCCGCCTTCTTATTCCAGATGCTCTCAAGAAATGCCCTTCCCCTGTCCTCGTTGAGGCAGAGGGCGATGTCCTCCGGTACTTTGAACGTCATGTGGCGCCTCACCTAGTTGGATTATACATCCAACATGATGCGTATCGCTCTATTTATACGCTGTCCGGTGAGCGTTCGTAAGCGAGAAGCGTTCTGAGCAGCTCCCCCAGCGGCACATGGCGGTACTCGTTCTCGCAGAACCGGACGGTCGGTTCGGACGGTTCGATGACCTCGGAGACGGCGAAGGGCACCTTGTTGGGGAGGTGCTGCCCGCTCAGCGAGGACGTGCCGTGGTCGACCACGAGGGCCACGCGGTGCCCCAGCAGTCGGTCCAGGTTCTCCATGAGCAGATTGTCGACCTCCTTGAGCATGCTGACCTTCTGGTCCGGCTCGCGCCGGTGGCTGATGTCGTCCGTCTCCTCCACGTGCATGAACACGTTGCCCGAGCGCAGCAGGCGGAACGCCTCCTGGAACCCGCTCCACATGTTGTCCACCACGTCGCGGCGGATGTTCAGCAGGCCTCCGACGCCCAGCGCGGAGGGGCTCTTGGAGATCATGACCATGTTCTTCGCTTCCGGGATCGCCCTCTGACCGTTGAGACGGGCCAGCGAGCCGCCGCCCCAGGGGATGACCGTGAGGCCGTCCGTCTCCGACGCCACCTTGTGGATGTACTCGCCGAAATGATGCATCGGGAACGACGCGTTGTCCACGGGCGTGGGAGGCATGGGGAATGGTACCACGTCCTCGGTGTCGACCGTCATCACTCCTCGGCCATCCTCGTAGAAGTACAGACGGGGGTTGAGGTCCCCCAGCATGTCCAGGTGCTGCACCATGGAGGCCTGCAGGGATTCGGTGAGGTCCGGAGTGACGCGATACGCCCAGTCCACCTTGGAATCGTATATGTAGGCCGGAGAGAAGCGGTAGGCGACCTGCTTCGGTTCGACCGGGACCCCCAGGCCCACCGCCTCCACCAGCCCCCGGGGGGTGTCCAGGCGGTTCCCGGTCAAAAGCTCCAGGAGGTACAGGTGCGTGTACTGGCGCCCCTCCGTCCATCCGATGAGGCCGTTGCTGGCCACCATGTCCATGAAGGGCTTCTCGAACGATGCCAGGGGGGTTCGGTCACCATATTCGGGGATCTTGTCGTCCGCGGCCCCGTCCAGCAATATGATCAGAGTGTTCAAAATCGACCCACCAAATTCTTGGCCTGGAATATTGAGGGCCACTAATAAACCTTGCTTATCCAGCCTTCCACGGCCGGAATGCTGGTCGAGGATTGTTGCGGAAACCCTGCCAAAGCAGATATCGTTCAGGAACAGATGCTCCTTCATGATCAAGCTCAAGAGGGTGTACGAGGAACCATCGCCGGACGATGGCACCAGGGTGCTGGTGGAAAGACTATGGCCCCGGGGGATGAGCAAGGAGAAGGCGGCGGTGGACCACTGGTGCCGGGACATCGCCCCCTCTCCCGAGCTGCGGAAGTGGTATTCGCACGACGAGTCCAAATGGGAGGAGTTCCGGGAGCGCTACATGAAGGAAGTGGACCGAGAGCTCCTGGAACGGTTGGCGTCCCTTTCCCGCACGGAAAACCTCACCCTGGTGTTCGCCACCAAGGACCCCCAAAGGAGCAGCGCGGCCATTCTTCTGGAGCTTCTTCAGGGCGAAGGTGCTTGAGAGGGCGACGAATGTCGCCCGATGGATAAGATACAGAAGATAGATAATGGGGCAGCGGATTCCATTGCTGACAAGGGAGGCCGCTGACGACCAGCGGCATCGTTGATTCTCGACCCGCAGATGGCGGACAGCGCTGGCAAGGGTCGGCGGGGTGATGTATCCCCTTGTCATTGATTCTAGGAATCAGTTGCCCTGCCGACCCCCAGAAACCCCCTGTGAATCGTTATTATTTCCCTGCGATTAAATCAACAATTCCCATCCACATCTTTCTGTCATCTTTGTAATCTACTGAACTCGCATTTGATAATCAGGTTAGAACCTATTTGAATAGCGATGGGAAAATGGAGGTGTAACAAAACCTGAAAAGGGATGGAGAATAGAAATGAACATTACGACCGACGAGTTCCTTTCGCTAGCCAAGAAGTACCAGGCCCTCGGCTCATCGACCCAGCGCCTCCTGGAGGACGTCCGGAGGGGCTCCTTCAAGGTACAGGACGGTGTCCGCCTGAGGCAGCTGTACGAGTTCCTGCTGGACCTGCAGTTCGTGCAGGGCGACTTCAGCGACGTTCACGAGATGACCGCGGCTGTCGGCCGCATGCTCGCCGAGCACCAGGACGAGGAAGAGGAGAAGATCGTGGCGGAGAGGTGGGTCCCCGAGAAGGGTTTCCCCGGCGCCACCCTGTGGGTGCAGCGCGAGGACGAGAAGTGGACCATCGCCCCTTCCCCCAAGGAGGGCGCCTGCATCGGCAAGTGCGTCAAGGACATCGGCTCCGCCAAGTGGTTCGACAAGCCCCTGCCGCTGCTGGTCGACGGCCACTGAGAACTCATTTCCCGACCTTTCTAAGGGCCACCGCCGCCTGCCCGCTGGAGACGCACCCGTCCCCATTGGGCAGGCGGTCAGGGCAGACGAACACAAGACCTCTCTCTTCGACCATCGTTTTTGCCATCGCGCAGATGGTCGAGTTGTACGACACCCCGCCCGTGAGCCCGATGCGGTCCACGCCGGTGGCGGATGCGTCATCGACCGCGGCGTCCACCAGCGCCTCGAGCAGGGCGGCGGTGAACGAGTACGCGCGGTCCTCCCTGGTGCCGCTCGACCCGACCAGCTGGCGGAACAGGTCCACGGTGCCCACCACGCCCGAGCGCACCTCGGCCTTCATGGGGATGCTCCTCCTGCCTCTCTCCAGGAACGGCTCCAGCTTCATCGCTGGCTCTCCGTCGTAGGTCCGGGTCTGGCAGATTCCAAGGTAGCAGGACACCGCGTCCAGCACCCGGCCGAACCCGGTGGTGGTGACGCTCCGGTCCATGAGCTTCAGCAGCACCGCGGCGTCGCGGTCCTCGAAGTACGGTAGCGGGAGGCCCGCCTTCGCCGACAGCGCGAACACCAGGCGCCGGGGGTCCTTGACGGCCATCTCGCCGCCCAGCAGGGGGAAGCCCTCCAGGTGGGCCACGCGATCGTACTCGTCAAGGGTGGCATGGAGGACCTCGCCTCCCCAGGCCTGGCCGTCGGCCCCGTACCCGGTGCCGTCCAGCGTCAGGCACACCATCTCGTCCAGGCCGGCGTCCACCAGGAGGGCGGCGGCATGGGCCCAGTGGTGTTGGACCTCCACCAGCTCGGCCCCCGCCCGGTACGCCATCTCCTTGGCCATCCGGCGGTTGGTGTAGCTGGGGTGCATGTCCATGCCCACCGCGTCCAGCTCGCTCACGCCCAGTAGCCGGCGGAAATGGCCGATGGATGCCTCGAGGAAGTCCACCACCCGGGGGGAGTCGCCATCGCCTATGTGCTGGGTCGTGAACAGCCGCCCGTCCTTGATCACCGCTCCCGTCAGGTTCTCCTGCGCGCCCACTCCCACCGCCTGCCCCTTCAGGCGCACCTCGATGGGCGAGGGGATATGGCCGCGGGACTTCCTCAGGAAGAAGGTGTTGCGGCCGAAGGAGCGGACCACCGAATCGTCGCAACGGTTCAGTATCTCCCGGTTGTGGAGCAGGTACAGCTCGGCGTTGAGGTCCAGGGCGTCACTGTCCCTCAGGACCATGGGTTCGCCAGGCGTGTTGGCCGAGGTCATGACCAGCGCATCGCTCTTGAGGTGGCGGAACAGGATGTGCTGCATCTCCGTGTACGGCAGGAACAGGCCGACGTTGCCCAGTCCAGGCGAGATCATCTCGTTGACCGGCTCGTCCGTCCGCGGGACCAGGACCACCGGGCGATGGGGCGAGGTCAGCAGCTCCACCTCGTGCTCGTCCGGACGGCCATATCGGCGCACCGCGTCCATGTCGCGCACCATCACCGCGAACGGCTTCTGGTCGCGGTGGTACCATTTCCTGAGACGGGGCAGGGTGGGCAGCGAACAGCAGATGTGCATGCCCCCCCAGCTCTTGGCCACGCCGATCGCCCCGCGCTCCATCTGCTCGGCGAAGAACGCTATCGGGTCGTCCACGTCGATGCGCCTGCCGTTCCGGTCCAGCAGATAGTACTCGGGCCCGCACCGGGGGCACGATATGGTCTGGTGGTGGAACCTCCGGGCCATCGGGTCGTCGTACTCGTTGCGGCAGTCGGGGCACATGGGGAAGTCGCGCATGGAGGTCTCGGCGCGATCGTACGGCATGTCCTCGATGATCGTGAACCTGGCCCCGCAGTTGGTGCAGTTGGTGAACGGGTACAGGTACCGTCGTTGGCCGGGCGTGAACATCTCGCGAAGGCAGTCGTCGCAGATCGCCGAATCGTTGGGTATGCCCACTCCTCGCTGCCCGGACGAGCTGGGAACGATGCGGAAGCCCTCGGCCACGACCTCCTCGTCAACGATCTCGACCGAGTCGAGGCGGGCCAGCGGCGGAAGCTCCGCCCTGAGCCGGCGGACGAACTCCTCGGCGTCCCGGTCGATCGCTATGATGACGTCGGCGCCGTTGTTCTGCACCCATCCGTTGAGGCCCATGGACGTGGCGATGCGGTACACCGTTGGACGGAAGCCGACTCCCTGCACCACCCCGCGCACCAGGACCTTCATCGTCGTTCCATTGCCTGATGGTTATATGACCTTTTCCGGCGCTTTCAGTCGCATCTGCGCCCTTGGCCGAGAACCGATTAAATATCCGGGATGTCATGAGCGCCAACAAGGGAGAGCATGGCCGATAACAGTGAAGTCAGGGACGATCTCAGATACACCGTGAACGACGAATGGGCCAAGGCCGAGGGCGGCAATGTCCGGGTGGGCATCACCGATCACGCGCAGGAGCAGCTGACGGACATCGTGTTCGTCGAACTGCCGAAGGCTGGAACCAAGGTTCGCCAGGGAGAGGTCATTGGCCAGGTGGAGAGCGTTAAGACGGTGGCGGCCATCAACGCGCCGGTCAGCGGCGAGATCGTCCAAGTCAACGAGGAGCTGGAGGACGCCCCCCAGAAGTTCAACGAGTCCCCCTATGGGGAGGGATGGCTGGCGGTCATAAAGATGGACGACCCGTCGGAGTACGACGGCCTTCTGGACGCCGACGGGTATCGGAAGAAGTTGAGCGAGTAAGCGGGACCTTGCCTTCAGGCCCCCGCGGCCTTCAGGGCATGAGGGCACTCGCACTTGTCCTGGGCCTCGGGTATCTTGTCGATGGTGGCCGTGATCAACCGCCTCACGCGGTCCACGCTCTCCGCCATGGTCCTGAGCACCGTGGCGGTGTCCACCGGCTCATCGGCCCACACGTCGTAGTCGGTGATGGTGGCCAGCGAGGTGTAGCATATCTCGGCCTCCCGGGCCAGCTGGCATTCGGGCGCCAGGGTCATGCCGATGATGTCGGCGAAGCTGCGGAACATGCGCGACTCGGCCCTGGTGGAGAACCTGGGCCCCTCGATGCATATGTAGGTGCCGCCCTCATGGAACGGCAGCTCCAGGCGCCTGGCCTCGGAGGCGAACAGGGCGTTCATCTCCTTGCAGAACGGATCGGCCATGGAGATGTGAACGGTCTTGGCGCCGTCGTAGAAGGTGTAATCGCGCCCCTTGGTGAAGTCGATGAACTGGTCCACTATGACCAGCTCTCCCGGGCGGAACTTCTCCTGCAGGGAGCCAACCGCGCAGGGGGAGATGATCCGCTCCACGCCCAGATGCTTCATGGCCCAGATGTTGGCCCGGTAGTTCACGCGATGAGGCGGATACACGTGCCCGCTGCCATGGCGGGACAGGAAGGCGACCTCCACCCCGTTCATCTCCCCGACCAGGACCGCATCCGACGGGGCCCCGTAGGGCGTCGAGAGGACGACCTTGTCCTTGATTTCGAAGATCTCCGGATCGTAAACGCCAGTGCCGCCGATGATGCCTATGCGCGGTGCCATGCCCCCTCATGCGGACCAGTGGATATTAATTTGACGAAGAAAGTAAGCGAGGGTTTATGTCTGGAACTTGGCATCCACGGGCGAGAGCATGCCGAACAAGATCGAAATGAACCCTGTCCGAGCCATCAGGACGTTCCCCTCGTTCCCGATCGCCCTGGTCGTGGTCGGCAGGGAAGAGAAGAACATCATCGCGGTATCATTGGTCCACATCTTCTCCTTCAACCCTCCGCTCATCGGTATCGGCATATCGCCCTGCCGCTACAGCCATGAGCTGCTGCACCGCTCCCCGGACTTTACCGTCAACCTGCCGTGCAAGGAGCTGGTGGAGGAGACCCTGTTCTGCGGGGAGAAGTCTGGCAAGGATGTCGACAAGCTCGAGGAGACCGGCCTGACCGCCACGTCCGGCCATAAGGTGGAAGTGCCCACCCTGGAAGAATGTCCGGTGAGCTTCGAGTGCCGCAAGGTGCAGAACTTCGACACCGGGGACCACACCTGGTTCATCGGCGAGATCGTATCGGCCCATGTCGTGGAAGGATACGACCGCGAGCGGACACTCATCTACTGGGCGGGGGAGTTCCGCACCATCGGAGAGCTGATCAGGGGACGGTGATGCGCCCCGCCGTCGATCCGCTGGAGGAGTGGGCCCTTCACTGCCAGGCCAAGGGCGCCACGGTCTCGCTGGACTCCAGCGGCGCCCCGCCGCCCTATGGCGAGCGATGGTGGAAGGACCTCGACGTCCAGGACGGCAACGACGAGGCGGAGGCCGAGGAGCTCCTGCGGGACGCGCTCTCCTGGCACTATGGCGTGGAACGGGAGCGCATCGCCCTGACGGCGGGAGCGCAGCACGCCGACTTCCTCTTCCTCACGGCCTTCGGGCCCAGCGACCTCGTAGCGGTGGAATCGCCGACCTTCGTGCCCATCCGCCAGCAGGCGGACATGGTGTGCCAGGCGGCCATCGTGCGCAGGGACCCCGATCGAGACTTCCTCCTTCACGAGGGAGACCTCGAGGACGCCGCGCGGCGGGGCGCCCGGGCGCTCGTGCTGACCAACCTGCACAACCCCTCGGCGGCCGAGATGGGCGACGAGGAGCTGGGAGCGCTGATCGAGCGGGCGGAGCGCCTCGGGATGCAGGTGCTGGTCGACGAGGTGTACCGGGAGATGAGCTACGGCATGCCCCCCGCTCCGGCGTTCAGCATGGGCGAGGACGCATGCTCGGTATCGAGCGTCACCAAGCTCAACGGGCTTCGAGGTCTGCGCGTGGGATGGCTCATCGGACCCGAGAGGACGGTGGAGAGGATCGAGCGGACCCGGCTCCTGTCGTCCTATCGCCTGCCTCCCCGCAACGTCGTACTGGCGGCGGAGGCGGTGCGCCGGCAGTCATGGTTCCGCGAGAGGGTGCTGCGGAAGGCGTCCAAGAACCTGCCGATATTGTACGAGTGGCTCCAGGAAGAGGAGAGGGTCTCCTGCCCCATGCCCGACGGGGGGCTCATGGCGCTCGTCCAGCTGCCTCCCGGAATGGACGACCTCGAGTTCAGCGAGATGGTCCTTGAACGAGGCGTGGCGATCGGCCCCGGCCGGTACTTCGGCGCACCGGGGCACGTCCGCATCACCTTCTCATGCTCCCGCGAGAAGCTGCGCACTGGCCTGGCGGCCATCACGGCGGCGCTGGACGATCGGTGAGATCGCTCCGAGGCATCATGGGCCATCAGGCGCCCGCCCGCTGCCCTTTCACTCCAGCGGCCGCGCCCTGTCGTATGTGCCAAGCACCTTGACGAAGACCGCCTTGCGCACCAGCTCGGCCAGCGCTCCCGCGACGGCGGGGTCCTCGGCATGGCCGTCGATGTCCACGAAGAAAGCGTACTCCCACGCCCTTCCCCGCCGGGGCCGGGACTCCACCTTGGTCATGTTGATGCCCCGCGAGGCGAAGCATCTCATCGCCTCGTACAGCGCGCCCGGCCCGCTGCGGGTGGCGAACACCAGGGAGGTCTTGTCGCCCCGTTCCAGCAGATGGGGCGTCCTCTGCAGCACGAAGAAGCGGGTGCAGTTGTCGTCGCTGTCCTGCACGCCTTCCAGAAGCACCTTCATGCCGTACACCTCGGCCGCCCGGCGGGAGGCGATGGCCGCCTCGTCGTCCCGTCCGCCGTCCCGCACGATCCTCACGCTGCCGGCGGTGTCGAACGACGGCACCCTCTCCCACTCCGGATGCTTGGCCAGGAACCTCCGGCACTGCCCCAGGGCCTGGGGGTGCGAGTACACCCTTCCGATCCGTCCGATGTCGGCCGAGGCGTGGCCGATGAGGCAGTGGACCACCTTGACCATGACCTCGCCCACGATGACGAGGTCGTTCTCCAGCAGCAGGTCGTTCACGGCGGTGACGCTCCCCTCGATGGAGTTCTCGACCGGCACCACCGCCCGGCCGGCGCGGCCCTCGTTGACGGCCCGGAACACGCTCTCGAAATCGGGGCAGGGCAGCGTGTCGACCTCCCCGAAGAAGCGGGCGACCGCGTCCTCCGAGAACGCCCCCTTTACGCCCTGGAACGCCACCAGGCCGATGTCACTCGCCGAAGAGCTCATGATGGATCGTCCTGGTCGTCCTTTCCAGGTCCTCGCGCTTCACCGTGAAGGTCAGGGCGGTCAGGGACGCTCCCGCCGAGATCAGGCCGATGTTGGTCCCGTTGGCCGCCACGATGCTGAACACCCTGCCCGCCACGCCCACCTCCGTTCCGATGCCCTCGCCCACCAGGCACAGCAGGGCGATGCCCTTCTCGGTCTCGATGCGGTCGACCACGCTGCGGCTCGCCTTGCTCAGCACCCTCTCGGCGAACCGGAGGTCCCTCTCCTCGATGAGCAGAGAGATGCACGTCTGCGACGTTGCCGCCGAATACACGTTGATGCCCGCCTCCGACAGGCGAACCGAGATCTCGGACAGTACGCCGCTCCTGGAGCCCAGGCCGGGGCCGTAGGCCTTCACCACGGCCATGTTGGGCATGCTGGATATGGACTTGATGGACTTGGCGTCCTTGACCGACCGGGCGTCGCCGATGGCCGTGCCCTCGTAATCTGGCTTGAAGACGTTGCGCACCCTGACCACGGTTCCGCGCGCCTTGGCCGGCTCCACCGTCCGGGGGTGCAGGACCTTGGCGCCGAAGTACGACAGCTCGGCCGCCTCCTCGTACGTCAGCGCCGGAATGGGCACCGCCCCGGGGACCACCTTGGGATCGGCCGACATGAAGCCGTCCACGTCCTTCCATATCTCCAACGAGTCGGCGTCGGCGGCGTTCGCTATCACCGAGGCCGAGTAGTCCGTCCCGTTGCGGCCGAACAGGGTGATGAACCCCTCCGGGGTCTTGCCGAAGAACCCCGTGACCACGGGGACCTCCTGACGCTCCAGCATCTCCTTGATGCGGGGGGCCGCGTTGCGCCTGGTCGCCTCCATGTCCACCGTGGCCGAGCCGAACTGCCCGTCGGTGATGATGCCCAGGTCGTCCGCTTCCACCGGCACGGCGTTCACTCCCATGTCCTGCAGCATGGCCGAGAGCACGATGACGCTCATGCGCTCCCCGAACGACTGCACCAGGTCCCTCGTGCGGGGGGTCAGCTCCTCCAGGTAGATGATGCCGTACAGCACCCTCTCCAGGCGGACCAGCTTGTCGTTGAGCAGATGGATGGCCTGCTGCTTCACATACATCGAGCCAGCGACGTCGGCCAGGATCTGCAGGTGGCGGTCCCTCAGCTCTCGGACGAACCGCTGGACCTCCTGCTCCTGCCGGGCCTTGGACATGAAGTCGATGAGCGAGTCGGTGACGCCCTGGATGGCCGACACCACCACGACCTTCTCCTCGTCATCGGCCGCCACGATGGCGCCCACCATCCGCATGGACGGTCCGTCCTTGAGAGAGCTGCCCCCGAACTTGAGCACCTTCATCGGCCGCGTATCCTCCTTACGATGTCCCTGGGGGTGCTCATCACCGCCCGCTCGGCCTCCTCCCGGCTCATGCCGGCGCCCATGGCCACCATCATTGCCCTCTCCTTGGTAATGAGGTCTCCGGGCGAATGGGTGTCGGTGTTGACGACCATACTGGCGCCCACCTTGCGCGCCATGGCGGCGACGTGCCCGTTGGTCATCCCGTGGGACGGCCGGGACGTGATCTCGAGCACGACCCCGTTGTCGGCGGCCGCCTGGGCATCCTCCTCGGTGATGAGGCCGGGATGGGCCAGGATGTCCACCTCGGGGTTGTTGGCGGCCGCGCGGTTGGTGCCCCTCTCGACCGGCTCGGAGATGGTCTCCCCGTGCACCACGATGATCTCGGCGCCCGCCCGCCGGGCGGCCGACACCACCTCGTCCAGACGGGCCGCCGGGACATGGGTCAGCTCGCAGCCGGCCAGCACCTCGAGGCCCCACTCGGCGGCCAGCTCAGCGTCCTTCTTGGCCTCGTCGATCACCCGCTCGATGCTCCCCATCGACGCGTGGTCGGTGAACGCCAGCGCCTCGTGCTTCATGACCGACGCTCTCCGGGCCAGCTCGATGGGCAGGAGGGCACCGTCGGACAACAGGGTATGGGTGTGCAGGTCGATCCGCATCACTTCCCTCCCTTGTGCCGCAGGTCGAGCTTGCGGTATATCTCCTCCCATGGCAGGTCGAGGTATTCGAGGAGCACCATCTGGTGATATATCAGGTCGGCCGCCTCCCAGATCTGCGACTGCCTGTCCTTTCCCTTGCCGGCGATGGCCAGCTCTCCCGCCTCTTCCACCACCTTCTTCAGCACCTTGTCCTCGTCGGACAGCAGCTTGTTGGTGTAGCTGCCCTCCACCGGGTGCTCCTTCCGGTCGCGGATGATGCGTCGGAGCTCGGGAATGATGGCCGCCGTGCCCGCGAGGTCGCCGTGGAGCACCTGGTCGAAGCAGGTGGGCCTCTCGAGATGGCAGGCGTTGCCCGTCTGCCTCACCCGAACGAGCAGGGTGTCGGCATCGCAGTCGGTCTGTATGGACACGATGTCCTGCACGTGCCCGGACGTCTCGCCCTTCATCCACAGCTTCTGCCGGGAGCGTGAGTAGAAGTGCGTCCGGCCGGTCTCCAGCATCTTGCCGTACGCCTCCTCGTTGGCGTATGCCAGCATCAGCACCTCGTTGGTCTCGGCATCCTGCACGATGACCGGGATGAGGCCGTTCTGGTCGTACTTCAGCTCGGTCATCTGACCACCACTCCCCGGTCCCGGAGGTAGTCCTTCACCTGGCCCACCGTCCAGGTCCCGTAGTGGAAGATGGACGCGGCCAGGGCGGCAGAGGCCTCGGTCTGCTGGAACACCTCGAACATGTGTTCCGGACCGCCGCACCCGCCCGATGCGATCACCGGGATGTCGACCGCCTCGGCCACGGCCGCCGTCAGCTCGAGGTCGTAGCCGTTGGTGGTACCGTCGGCGTCCATGCTGGTCAGGAGGATCTCGCCCGCCCCCCCGGTCCTGGGCCTCGATCGCCCACGCGACGGCATCCAGCTCCGTACGGTTCCGGCCGCCGCTGGTGTACACCGTCCAACCATCGCCCTCTCTCCGGGCGTCGATGGCCACCACCACGCACTGCTTGCCGAACTCTCCCGCGCATTCGCTGATGAGCTCTGGCGATCTGACGGCGGCGGAGTTGACGGACACCTTGTCGGCGCCCGCCTTGAGGGCCGCCCGCATGTCGTCCACCGAGCGTATGCCGCCTCCCACCGTCAGGGGGACGAACAGCTTGGCCGCCGTTCGCTCGACCGATTCGAGCAGCGTCTGCCGGGCGTCCGAGGTCGCCGTGATGTCCAGGAACACCACCTCGTCGGCGCCCTGGGCCTCGTAGGCACGGGCCAGCTCCGGCGGGTACCCCACGCCCTCCAGGTTCTCGAACTTCACTCCCTTCACCACGCGTCCCTCGGTCACGTCGAGGCAGGGTATGATGCGCTTGGTCAGCATTGGTCGCCCCTCCTCAGCGAGACGGCGTCCTTGGTGCTCAGCACGCTCTCCCGCCGTACGACCGCATGGCGGAGCGCGGTGCCCAGCGCCTTGAAGGTGGCCTCGATGATGTGGTGATCGTCCATGCCGCGGTGGACGATCCCGTGGAGCGTGATGCCCGACGACATGGCGAAGGAGCGGAAGAAGTGGGTGTAGAGCACGTCCGGGCAGTCCACGTCGCAGTAGGGCCGGTCGATGATGTCCACCGACACGGTCACCAGCGCGTCGTCCATGGGGACCATGGCGGAGGCGATCCTCTCCACCGGCCCGTCGCCCAGCGCTTCCCTGAACGCGGTGCCCAGGGCGATGGCGACGTCCTCCACCAGGTGGTGGTCGTTGTCGCCGGTGGCCGCCAGTTCCAGGTCGAAGCCGGCGTAGCGGGTGAGCGTATCGAGCATGTGGCGAAGGAACTGCTCATTGGTCTCGATCTCGGCGTGTCCAGAGCCATCGAGGCCCAGCCGCAGCTGTATGTCCGTCTCCTTGGTCTTCCGGCCGATCTTGGTCTCCCTCATTCCTTCACGCTCCATACGTCGGGGGTGATGGTGCCGGTGTATAGCGCCAGGCCCACAATGGCCGAGCCGACACCGATCTCCTCGAGCTTGATCAGGTCCTTCATCGTGGTGACGCCGCCCGACGCGATGACCGGGTGCGGACACATGGCCACGAACTCGGCCAGCCGCTCGGCGTCGATGCCGGCCGCCCTGCCCTCCACGTCGATGTTGGTGTGGAGCACGGCCGCCAAGGGCAGTCCTTCCGTGCGCTGGAGGATATCCTCCACGGTCCGGGAGGAGCTCTCCTTCCAACCCTTCACCTGCACCTTCCCATCCTTGAGGTCCAGCGCCAGAACGATCTTGTGCCGGTTGGCGCGTGCGAGCTCCTCCAGCCAGTCCGGGTCGGTCACCGCCCTGGTGCCCACCACCACCTTGGAGGCGCCGAGCTTCAGGAGCGTCTCCGCCTTCTCGGTGGTGCGGATGCCCCCTCCGATCTGGATGGGCACCTTCACCCTGGCGAGGATGGAGGCGATGGCCTCGAAGTTGTCCCCCCGGTCCATGGCCGCGTTGAGATCGACCAGGTGTATCAGGGGGGCACCCTTCTCCTCCCACTCCAGGGCCACGTTGCGGGGGTTGGGCAGCGACACCTTCTCGGTGCCCGGCTTTCCGCCGACCAGGGTGACGACCTTGCCGTCCAGTATGTCCACTGCGGGAATGACCTTCATAGCTTCTCCTCCAGGTACTTGACGTATTTGCGGAGGAACGCCGCTCCCGATGCGCTGCTCTTCTCCGGGTGGAACTGCACTCCGATCACGTTCTTCTTGCGGAACACCGAGGGGAACTCCCCCTCGTAGTCGGTGGTGCCCCGGACCACGTCCTCCTCGGGACGGCCGCAGTAGGAGTGGGCGAAGTAGAAGTACGGGGAGGGAGCGCCCTCGAACATCTTGTCAGCGCTGCGCACCTCGTTCCATCCCATGTGGGGGACCCTCTTGGCGGGCAGCCGCACCACCTGGCCCTTGATGAAGCCCAGGCCTGGCATCTCGCCCTCCTCGCTCCCCTCGAACAGTATCTGGGCGCCGATGCAGATGCCCAGGCAGGGCGTCCCGGCGTTGAGGCGGTCCAGGATGATGTCCCGGTAGCGGTCCAGCTTGCTCATGGCGGCATCGAAGGCTCCCACTCCCGGGAAGACGATGACGTCCGCGTCCAGCAGGTTG
This sequence comes from Methanomassiliicoccales archaeon RumEn M1, assembly GCA_001421185.1. Lineage (GTDB taxonomy): Archaea > Thermoplasmatota > Thermoplasmata > Methanomassiliicoccales > Methanomassiliicoccaceae > DTU008. Next base: position 7,621 of record LJKK01000125.1, on the reverse strand, counting down.
CGCATGTTGGACTCCACCACCGGCCTGGCCCCGGCCAGCTCCAGCGCCTTGCGTATGGAGTGGAGGTTCCCCACGCCGTAATCGGCGATGGACACGCGGACCCGAGGCCGCTGGCCGATGCGGTACGAATCGGTCGACTCGGGGTACTTCACCGAGCGTCGGATGGTCACCATTCCTCCATCACCTCCTTCAGCTTGGACAGCAGCATGGTGTTCAGCTCCTCCGTTCCGACGGTGGTGCGGGCGCAGTCCTCCAGCAGCCGCTGCCGTCCGAAGTCGCGTATCAGGACGCCCTTGGCGGCCAGGCGCGACACCACCTCCGAGGAGGGCACGGGGCAGCGGAACAGCACGAAGTTGCTCTGGGACGGATATGGCCTGAGGCCCAGGGCGTCCAGCTCATGGCTCAGCTTCTCCCTCTCCCTCCGGACCAGCTCTACCGTCCGGTCGACGTAGTCGCGCTCCTGCAGCGCGGCGATGGCCGCCCGCTCGGACACGCGGTTCAGCGAGTAGGGTATCTTGATCTTCTGCAGCTGCTCGGCCATGGTCAGGTTGGAGGCCATGTACCCTACCCGCATGCCTGCCATGCCATACGCCTTGGAGAACGTCCTGGTGACGATGAGGTTCTCGTAATCGTCGACCAGGGGGATGAACGAGCGGTCGGCGAACTCCCCGTACGCCTCGTCCACGATCACCGGCCCATCGTGCTCCCTGATCACGCGCTCCACCGCCCTCATGTCGAAGGTGTTGGCCGTCGGGTTGTTGGGGGTGCACAATATGATGATCTTCCCCTTGGCCTTGAGGAGGGCGTCGGGGTCCAGCTGGAAGCCGTCCGAGAGGTCGACCGTCACGAAGCGGCCCCCGTTGATCTTGACGAAGAACCCGTGAAGGGAGTAGGACGGGTATGGCGCGACGACGGTCTCGCCCGCCTCCATGAACGTCTTGAATATGATGTCCAGCACCTCGTCCGAGCCGTTGCCCACCACGAAATTGTCGGCCTTGAGGCCGTAGGCCTGGGCCAGCGCTTCCCGCAGGTCGTCGGAGTATGGCTTGGGATACTGATTGAGGTCCATGCCGGCGCACTCGTTCAGGACGTTGCGCACCGCGGGATTGGGCCCCAGCACATTGGTGGACGTGTCCATGCGGACCGCCTTTATCTTGGGATTGTAGTACAACGGTATGTCCCGCACCGTCGCCCTGACCCATTCTTCCTTCATCATCTCACCTACGGGACCATCCGGTCGATGGGGACGATCAGGATGCCGGTCGCCCCGATCCGCTTGAGCCTGTTGACCGAGTCGTAGATCTGGGACTTGTCCACCACCACGTGAATGGCCACGATGTCCTCCCGTCCGGCGATGTTCATCACCGTGGGGCCGGCCACTCCGGGCAGGAAGCTCCTGACCTCGTCCAGGATGCTCACCGGCACGTCGGCCATGAGGTAGCGCTTGCCCTCGGCGGCCAACACGCTCTCGATCGCCGAGGCCAGTTCCCTCATCTCCGTCCCCTTGGACGCCAGGCTCTTCTTCGAGGCGACCAGCACGGCCTGCGACTCGGCGATGACCGCGATCTCCACCAGCTTGTTGGTCTTGAGGGTGGACCCGGAAGACACCAGATCGACGATAACGTCCGCCACTCCCAGGTGCGGCGTCACCTCGGCCGCCCCGGACACGGTGATGATGTCGACCTTCTTCCCCAAACCTTCGAAGAACTTGCTGGCCATGTGCGGGAACGAGGTCGCCACCTTGCAGCCGTCGGGAATGTCCTGCGCGGTGCGATATCCCGCGGCCTCGGGCGCGGCCACCGATAGGCGGCATCGGCCATAGTCGAGGTCGAGCATCTTCTCAACCTCCAGGTCGGTCTCCAGGACGATGTCCCAGCCGGTGATGCCCATGTCGACCGAGCCCGAATGGACGAACCGAACGATGTCCTGCGCCCGCAGGAACAGGACGGACATGTCCCCATGATTGACGGTGGCGTAGAGCTTCCGCTCGGCCCCGTTCTCTATCTCCAGGCCCGCCTGACGGAGGATCTCCACCGTCCTTTCGTTGAGGCGTCCCTTGTTCGGCACGGCCAGCTTCAAAGACATTACATCACCCTGTTAACAGTCGGCATGCTGATATCGCGTCCTCATTATTAACCTATGCGGAGAGGTCTGGATACTTTGTTCTGGGGAGCGTCCGAACGGGCAGGCCATCGCGCCGTATTCATCAACTTTGATTGATAATTATAAATCATCGGCACATCAATTATTACATCCGAGAAAATGAAGGTAATGCTCTCGACCCCTCCCGGGACCACCACCGAGATGTGGCCTCCTCTGGGGTTGCTGTACCTGGCCGGCTCGATCCGGCAGAAGAGGGAGGATGAGGTCGTGGTAGTGGACGCCTTCTGCCATAATCTCACTCCCGAGACGTTCCTGGAGCGGGTCATGGTCGAGGGGCCGGACGTGCTGGGGATGAACTGCTCCACCCACACCTTCCTGGCCACCATGGGGGCGCTGGCCAAGGTCCGTGAGAGGATGCCGGACATCGTCATCGTCCTGGGCGGGTACCACGCCACCTTCGCCGCCCGGGAGATCCTCAACGAGTACGGCTTCATCGACTACATCATCAAGGGCGAGGCCGAGGGGGCGCTACCCCGCCTCCTCGATCACATCGAGGCGGACACTGACCCCGACGATGTGGAAGGCATCTCGTACCGCCGCCAGGGGGACCTGGTGGAGAGGGAGCTGGCCCTGGTGGAGGACCTCGACTCTCTGCCGTTTCCGGACCGCCGGCTGCTGGGCGACTTCCAGTACGGCTACTATTTTCAGGGGATCCCGCTGACGTTCGGTAAGTTCACCACCCTCTCCTCGTCAAGAGGCTGCCCGTTCAGCTGCGCCTACTGCTCCTGCGCCGCGTTCTCCCAGAGGAAGTGGAGGCCCCGCAGCGCCGAGAACGTGGTGGACGAGCTGGAGATGCTGTACCGCGACGGATACCGGGAGTGCGTGTTCGTGGACGACAACTTCACGCAGAGGACGTCGAGGGTGGAGAGGATCTGCGACCTGATCCGCGAGCGGGGCATCGAGATGAAGCTGTACTGCGAGGGGCGCGCCAATCATGCCTCGCTCCCCTTGCTGAAGAAGATGAAGAGGGCGGGCTTCGACGTGATCTACTTCGGCGCCGAGTCGGCCTCGCCCCATGTCCTGGACTTTTACAACAAGACGATCTCTCCGCAACAGACCGCCGAGGCGGTCACCAACGCCAAGAAGGCCGGCATGCTGGTCATCACCTCCTACATCGTCGGCGCCCCCGTCGAGTCCCTCGATGATGTCCGGCGCACCATCGATTTCGCCCGGTCCCTCCGGCCCCACGGGGTCCAGTACAACATCCTCGACATGCTCGTCGGCACCCCCATGTGGGAGTCGATGAAGGAGAAGGGAATGCTGGGCCCGGACGACTGGAAGACCAATCACCGCATCTATGAGTACTATCCGGAGCATGCCACCAGGGAACAGCTGGAGCGGGAAGTGAACGTAGGCTACGAATCCTTCCTGGGCGCCTGGAAGAACGTGCGGGGGCTGAGCGAACTGCTCAAGATACTGGTCGTCAACCCCACCGCCCGCAGCGTGGTCATGGGCAACATCCGCAACCCGGAGGCCATTGCCGCGGTGAAGAGCGGCCTGGGACCGTTCAAGTGAATCCGTAGGGCAAGATTGATGCTCCCCCAGGCCCATCGCCCTGTCGTTGTGATGGTCATGACGACGGCAATGGAAGAGGGTCCGAGATGGTACCGGCCATGCGCCCTGTGCCATGCCCGGGCAAGGTGCCGGAAGGAGAAGGTGGAGCGCGGCTCCAAGAAGTGCCTGAGGCTTCTCAGGAAGGTGGAGCGGAAGGGCTCGTGAGCAGCATCACTGGACGATGGTGACCGCGCCCTGGTCGGTGCGGTGCACCTCGATGCCCAGCTCCTCCAGCCGCTCCAGGGCCTCCTGGTGAGGATGGCCGTAGCTGTTGTCCGACCCCACCGATATCACGGCCCGCTCGGGCGTGATCAGCTCTAGGAACTCCATGCTGGACGAGTATCGGGAACCATGGTGGCCCACCTTGAGCACATCGACGTCCACGTCGGCGTCGCCCCATAGGGCGATGAAGTTCTCCTCGCCCTCGCGCCCCAGGTCTCCGGTGAAGAGAAAGCTCGTTCCCTGGTTGGCGACCATCAGGACGAGGCTGGCCTCGTTGGCGTCGCCCGAGGAGGAGAGCCACATGACCCGGAGGTCCTCGGTCCAGCTGACATTGAGATAGTCGCCGGGGTCCAGGTGCTCGTCCGTGTATACCGGACAGCCCTCCTCGTCCACGAGCTGCAGGAACGAGGCCCACATCTTGGCGCTGCTGTCCAGTCCCGGATGGTATACCGAGCCTATGTCGTAAGCTTCCAGCACCTCGTCGGCGCCGCCATAGTGGTCGGTGTGCGGGTGGGTGATCACCAGCGCGTCGATGCGCTCCACCCCCAGCTCATCGAGCTGGGCCAGCAGCCGGTCCGCGCTCCCCGACGGGCCGGCATCGATCAGCACCCACCGGCGGTCGCTGGTGCAGATCAGGGCCGCATCCCCCTGACCCACGTCCAGGAAGTGCACCGCCAGCGAGTCCTGGAACGGCCCAGCGCCCGGCGGAAGGACCTGGAAGCGCACGCTCTCGTTCCTCTCCCCGTCCTTGTCCGGTTGCACGACATGGAGGTGCCATACTCCGTAGGCGAGGTCGTCCTCGGAGCGCACCCGCATGCCGTCTCCGGCGCTCAGCCGGCCGTTGCCGTCGGCGTCCAGGTAGCTCATCTCGACGTCCGGCAGCACCTGGGCGGAGGCGTTCCCTCCCGGCCCGCCCCACTGCCCCTGTCCCATGCCGGGGCCGTAGAGCACCAGGCGGATGGAGGACAGCATCGCCCCGCTCATATCGTCCCGGAGCGTGATGGAGGCCGTGGTGCCGTTCACCGTCACATCGTAGTCGAGGGACCGACCAGGCAGCGGACCGTCGTCCTCCCCGGGCAGCCGCAGCAATCCTTTCTGGTACGCCACCGCGGCCATTATGATGATCGCGATGACCAGGACTATGGCGATCGTCCTTCCCTTCATGAGCGCATCCCGGATGGGGATGGCCCTACGGTTATCAAACCTTTCAGTGCCGTTCTCTATCGCCCGGAAAGCTCCACCCGAGTGATCTTGGACGGGTCGGCCGCCACCCGCACCATCTCCGGCAACCGCCCCTTCATGGCGATGCGGTCCCTCGCCGCCACCAATGCCCCGTCGATGCCCGGCACCGCGGCGATCAGGTCGACCGCCGCCCGCATCACCCCGTCAGTCGGTTCGGCCACCAGGTTCCCCAGTCGGGTGGCGCACGCGTCGGCCAGGGCCACGTTCTCCGCCACCACGGTGGCCGCGTCGGCCAGGCCGAACGAGATGGACGGCCCCACGGTCCCCGACGAGGTGCACATGCCGAACACGCCGTCCCGGGGCGCGACCCTGAACCCTATTCCTTTGACGCCCTCGCCGGCGTACAGGGCGACGGTGACCTCGTCCCGCAAGAGGAACGCGATGTCGCCGCCATTGTCGACCACCGCCTGCTCGGCCCCCGCGTCCTGCATGTCCATGACCGCCTGCTCGGCTATCGCTCCGGCCACCGCGGCCATGGGGCCGACGTCGGCCAAAGCCGCCGCGTCGCACATCCTCGCTATTAGGGGATGGACCTCGCCCTTCGCCTCATATGGCTCCAGCGTCACCCCGAACAGCGGGTCGTCGCGGATGAAGCGCTCGATGACGTGCCGGGAGCGGAAGATGGACTCCCTCGCGACCGGCAGGAACGCCTCATCGCACAGGATGGTGACGGCCGTCTCCCCGACCTCGAAGTGCCAACGCCTCAAACCTTGAGCCTCATGGCCTGCGGGGGACAGGACGATACGCACAGTCCGCAGGCGATGCACTTGCTCTGGTCGAACCTGACTTCCCAGGTCTGGCGGTCCATCTCGATGGCGTCGGCCGGGCAGATGGAGACGCACATCCCGCAGTTGGTGCACCGCGACAGGTCCTTCTCCACATACTCGTTCAGCTCCTTGACGCCCACCCCGATGGACTGCAGGTAGGCGATCCCGTTGCTGATCTGTGACGGTCGGCCTTCCACCTCCAGCAGCAGGCGGCCGCCCTTCTCCTCGACGTCGGCGCGCAGGATGTTGAACTTGAGGTCGTATTCCTTGACGAGGACATAGGTGATGGCCTCGTTCACCTGCTCGGGGCGGAAGTACAGGTTGATCTTCTTCTTGGACATTACAGCACATCCTCCTCGGAACATACGTCGAGGGCGCGTTGCATCCTCTCCCGCGGCAGCTGCTCCACTGGTCTGGTCAGCGTGAACTCCTTCTCCTCGATCATGCGCTTCAGGCGGTCGGCGATGATCCGGGCCTTGTAGTACGACGACAGCGAGGAGGTCTGGACCTTCTTGCCGAACAGCTCCACCGTGCCGCTCCTCAGCTGGGCGTAGGACACCTCGGCGATGGGCTTGCGTCCCCGGGACTGTATGGCGTAGTCGAGCACTGGCGCGAAGATCTGGTCGTCCCGCAGCACCGCGGTCCGCATGATGTCCTCGTCCAGGATGGGGATGGGAACGCCGATGCCGATGCCCAGGCTGATGCCGTATCCGGTGAACGACAGCGCCTGCACGAACTCGGGGCTCATGCCGCGGAGGTCGCCGATGAGCGCCAGCGAACGCGCCGAACCGACCGGCACGCCGTTGAGCTCGCGGGGAGTGGTCTTGTACTGGGTGCCCTCCCACGCCACGTATCCGATCCCGCCGCCCATGAAGATGCGCGTTCCGATGCCGATGGTCCTCAGGTGTGGATCCTTTAGCAACGGGGACAGCTGACCGGCGCTGCTGTACGTCATGTTGCCGTAATGGGGCAGCAGCTTGCCCATGTAGGTGAACAGCGCCCGCTCCGACGAGTTGGTGGCCACGCCGTAGTTCTGGTAGATGTTCCGCGGATTGTACATGTACGCCTGGTTCACGGTGCGCAGCGAGATGTAGGTGTCAATGTCCTTTCTCGGGTAGCAGTCGGTCCCGGCCGCCGTGGCCCGCAGGTGCACGGCCTTGCCGGCCACCAGGTCCTCGATGACGTGGGCGCCGCCGTACGGCTGCCCGTAGTCCTCCCTCTCCTCGGTGGCGCCGATGTACGCGTCCACCGCCGCGATGCCGGCGTAGGCCGGAACGCCGTTCAGCCACACGCGCTTCATGCGGATGGGCGGCTCTGAATGGCCGAAGTTGATGAACGCCCCGGACGAGCACATGGCGCCAAAGGTGCCGGTGGTGACGATGTCCACCTCCTTGGCCGCCTTCTCTATGCCCTTGCTCTCCGCCAGCTTGATGGCCTCCTCGGCCGTCATCACCACGGCGTCGCCCTGCTGGATCTTGGCGTTGATCTCCTCGTACGTGCGCTTCAATGTCTCACCTACAGTAACCTGCGGGACACGGCAAGCTCGGCGTTCAGCACCGAGCCTCCAGCCCCTCCCCTGAGAGTGTTGTGGGACAGTACGAACATCTTGATGAAATTATCCTTCTTTCGTACGCGTCCGGCCACCGCGCTCATGCCCCTTGCCGCGCGGCTCC
>LJKK01000009.1 GCA_001421185.1 Methanomassiliicoccales archaeon RumEn M1 | reverse complement strand
CGCACAACGACGGCGAGCTGGCGGTGGCCAACTCCCTGGCCGCGGTGGCGGCCGGGGCCACCATGGTGCAGGGCACCGTCAACGGCCTCGGCGAGAGGACGGGGAACGCCAACCTATGCTCCATCATACCCAACCTGTCCCTGAAGATGAACAGGTCGATAACGCCGCCCGACCTGGGGCTGCTGACATCCCTCTCCAACTTCGTGGCCGAGACCGCCAACGTGCTGGCCGATCCCAAGCTTCCCTACGTGGGAAAGAGCGCCTTCGCCCACAAGGGCGGGGTGCACGTCAGCGCCATGATGCGCGACCCGCGCACCTACGAGCATATCGACCCCGCGCTGGTCGGCAACCAGCGCCGCATGCTGGTGTCCGAGCTGGCCGGTACGGCGTCCATACAGGCCAAGGTCAGAGAGTTCGGCATCGACACCGAGAAGGAGGGAGGAAGGGCGATCCTGGAGCACCTCAAGAGGCTGGAGGCCGAGGGCTACCAGTTCGAGGGCGCCGATGCGTCCTTCGAGCTTTTGGTTCGGCGCCTGCGCGACGACATCAAGCCCCCCTTCCATCTGGAGGGCTTCCGCATCTTCGTCGACGTCAGCGGCGAGAACGTCTCGTCGGAGGCGAGCATCAAGGTCCTGGACTCCAGCGGGATGATGGAGCATACCGCCGCCAACGGCAACGGCCCGGTCAACGCCCTCGACCGCGCGGTGCGTAAGGCGCTGGAGAGGTTCTACCCTCAGCTCAGGGAGGTCAGGCTGGCCGACTACAAGGTGAGGGTGATCGACGGCAAGGATGCCACCGGGGCCAAGGTGAGGGTGCTCATACGCTCCACCGACGGCAAGGAGACGTGGACCACCGTGGGGGTGTCGACCAACATCATCGAGGCGTCCCTCGCCGCCCTGCTGGACAGCATGGAGTACAAGTTGCTGAAGCACTCCAACGGCGGCTAGGCGAGGGCATCTTATTAATGGATGCCATTCGTTCATTGCCTGCCATGTACGTCGTCGAGCCGATCGGTCCCACGGAGACCAAGGAGCTGTTCGAGAGCCTGGAGAAGAGGTTCCTATACTCGGTGAAGTCGGAGGTCCACGGCGCCTGCGTGCGCCTGCTCACCGACCAGGTGAGGACCAAGGACGTCTGGGAGAACAACTTCTACAACATGTCGGAGAACGTCCGTTCCCACTGCCGCCTGGTCGTTCTGGACCAGGAGGGGGAAGGTCTGACAGTGAAGTACGACCCCCTGACCCGGACGGCGTTCCTGTTCAACTTCGAGTACTACGGCTGGATCAAGAGCGTCGCCCTGGCGGTGGTGTCCGACCTGCTGGAGGACCAGCACCGCATCTATTCGGTGCACGGCGCGGCGCTCGACGTGGCCGGGACCGGCGCCTCGCTCATCGCCCCGTCCAAGACGGGCAAGACCACCCATTCCTGGGGGCTGCTGCGCGGACGGGACGCCCGGCTGATCACCGACGATTGGTATTTCGTGCACCTCTCCGACCGTCTGCCGCTGGCCTATGGCTCAGAGAAGAACTTCTACATCGACGAGGACATCGGAGGCATCTGGCCCGAATATCGCGATCTGGTGGACGAGACGGAGTTCGACAACAAGGGGCGGGCCATCGTCGACGTCCGCTGGACGGTCGGCCTGGGAGGCGTGGTCCCCATGACCACCATGCGCAAGATAATCCTGCTCAAGCGGGACAAGGGCGATGACATGCTGTCGAGAGAGATGAGCACCGAGGACGCTCTACAGTATCTGCTGTCCAACGATCTCTGCAACCCGCATCAGCTGGTGAGGGACGACAGGAAGCTGAAGCTTCGAACCGACTTCTTCCGCCGTTACCTCAACGCTTGCGAGGTCCACATGGTCAACACCGCCGCTCCCGCCGAGGAGGCCCATAGGGAAGTGCAGCGAATCGTCAGGTCCTGACGGTGAGGGCGACGGGCGCAGGAGGCAGGGGTCCTCCCCAAGACCATTCTTTTGTGCGATTCGTGCCTAGCCAGCGCTGCAACGGCGGACATGGTGAGAACTAGATTTGAGAGGAGCCCCCGAAGATTAAAGAATATGGTGGGGAAGTTGGAGAAGGTCCACGGGGACTCCCCAAGGGAATATTAGAGAGGGGTTAAAAATATCTTTGCTCCGTTCATGCATGACTTCCTCACATCCAATATTATAGATTGAAAAAAATATCGTTCGTGGCCTGCGGACATGTCTCATGACCGCGACCGCAGTAAGATCGCCCTCCCAACGCCGTCCGTCGCTCCGTCATGTGGCAACGGCCAATAGCATTGGTCCGAGGAGTTTAGGAAAAGGGAAGGGGTTTATCTGGTCAGCGATTCCATCGTCCCCGTGACGGGCCTTGCCCTGATCCCCGAGAGGATGTTGAACACTCCCAGGACTATGAGGAAGATACCGATGAGCCACATCAGGGCGATTATACCGCCGGCCGGGAACAGGGCCAGCAGCACTCCTATGAGCAGGGCCCACGCACCGGCAATCACCAGCATGGCGCGGCTGGACGCTCCCCATGTCGTCCTCCCGGAGGCGTGAGGACGCCTTCGGCGATCTGCAGGATGCCGGATATGATGGCGAAGGCTGCCACCAGGTAGACGACCAGCAGGGACGTCAATCCAGGCGCCAGCAGGGCGATGACGCCGATTACCAGATTGATCCCTCCCTCCACGAAGTTCAGCGTTCGATGCCTCGTGCCCTTGGGCTTGGACCACGCGTACGATAGCAGGACCAGCCCGGTCAGGATCATGAACGCCCCGAAGATCCACAGGAACACCACCAGCGTGATGCCCGGAACTATCAGGAACGCCAAACCGACGATGAGGGCGATGACTCCCAGGGCCACCCTCCCCCACCATCGTTCATTCATTCTTCCAAATGCCATGTCCGCCTCCTTTGGAGCTTTCTGCTCCAATGTCATGCCTTTTTGTGCACATCACCTATAAATCATCGCACGGATGGGAAAGTGGATTGTCGTTCCATCAGTTCCGGACGGTCACAGGCTCGACGGATTTTCGCAGGCAGTCCTCATCGCATATCCGCATCATTCACCGATGACGGGGCGTGCAGGTTCCCAGGGCCTGACTCCTCGATCACCTGGCGTCTAGCAAGTATACGGCGGCTGCCCAGGGAGTGGATGGCCGGACATAGCGATGATGGCCGCAGCGATCACGCGGAGGCCCAGCGCATAGCGTCGGTCGAAAACGACCAATGACCGCGGCAGGACCCCGATCGTTCCGACAGGGATCAAGGGAATAAAAGCAGCTGAAGTATGTCCTGCGGACGTCTATGATCATAGCGGCGGAACAGGCCGCTATTGAAAAAGATAGCGAGGTGACTGGATGGTGTTAGAAGTGGGGGCACTGGGATTTGAACCCAGATCAGCGGGTTTCCGCCACGCAGGGAGCGACCCTGCAGGAATAAACGGGTCCTTGCTCCAGTTAGTCATCACCGGTCAGCAAACCCGTTCGCAGTCATTCCCGATAACTGGAGCCCGCGAGTATGCCGTGTTAACCCATACCCCCACTGGTCAGCATTATGCCTTTCTCATCTTCTGTTGGCGCTTTCTGCGTCTCATCTTCTTCTTGCGCCACTTCCATCTCTGATTGCCTCGCTTCTTCCAAGCGCGTGAGCTTCTCTTCATTGAATTGCTCCCATTTGTATTCTTGCCCACATTGAGTGGACCTAAATGAATCTTTTGTTGTAAATGGCGGGCTCGTCGGGAATTTCGCTCCTAGAGGGAGTTTCGAACCCGAGGCCACTGGCTTGCTTCCGCGGATATCCGGGATAGAAGGCCAGTGCTATATCCAGGCTAAGCCACGAGCCCGCAAGGGCCTCGATAGCCCTTTTCGATTAAAATGTTTGCCCCCCGACGGGAGCCCCTGGCCCAATGTGGCGACAATGATTTGTGGGCCGTTATGCATACGACCCCCCGTATGGACGTCGTCGATGCCATCGCGGTCCGCCGGGCCCTTAGGGCGTTCTCCGACCAGCCAGTGGAGGAGGGGAAGGTCGCCGCCCTCATCGAGGCCATGCGAATGGCCCCCAGCTGCAACAACAATCAGCCATGGCGGGTCGTGGTGTGTCGCCATGACGGCCTCCGCCGGGTGAGGGAGGCCTTGAACCGGGGCAACGCCTGGGCGATCACCGCGCCGCTGATCATGGTATTGACGTCCAAGCCGTCACTGGACTGCCGCCTCAACGACGGCAGGGACTACTATCAGTTCAGCTGCGGGCTTGCCGTGGGCCAGATGCTGTTGCGGGCCACCGAGCTGGGGCTCATCGCCCATCCCATCGCCGGATACGACCCGGGCAAGGTCAAGGCGGCGTGCGGCATTCCCGACGATTACGTCGTCATCACCACGATCATCTGCGGCTATCCGGGCGAGGACACGTCGCTGCTGTCCGAGAACCAGGTCCTTCAGCAGAGGGAGAGGCCCCGGAGAAGGCCTCGCGGCGAGGCGTTCTTCAGCGAGACGTGGGGGGGAGCCATACGTCGATGTAGGATGATCATCCGAATTAGATGCCCAGCACCTTGCGCATGTTCCCGCCCAACAGCTTGGCCTTGGTGTTCTCGTCCGCCCATGGCCTGTTCCTCACGAAGTCGACCCACATGGACGAGGGATAGCCCAGGTCGAACAGGGGATAGTCGGTGCCGAACGATGCCTTGTCCGGGATCCTCGCGGCGATCTCCCGGAGACGGCTCTCCGCGGTGCCCGGGTCGGACGGCAGCCAGCCCTGAAGGGCCGAGCAGTCGGTGTAGCAGTTGGGATACCGTTCGCACAGCTCCAGCGCCTGCGGCCTCCATTTCCCGCCCAGGTGGGCGATCACCAGCTTGGTGTCCGGATAGGCCTCCAGGAACTCCTTCCAGTACCAAGGCTCGGCGTACCTCTCGTCCAGGGATGTCCAGGCCGCCCCGGCATGGGTGACCATCACCAGCCCGAGGTCGTCCACACGGTCATAGAAGGCGCGGATGCGCTCCTCGTTCGGGTACCATCCAGTGGGAGGATACACCTTCACGCCTCGCGCGTTGTACCTGGACGTGAAATGGTCCAGCATCTTCAGCGCCGATTCCCCCCGTCGCGGGTCCACCCCGATGAACGGGATGGTTCGATCGGGATAGGCGGCGCAGCTCTCGAACACCCAGGTGTTGTACTCTTCCACATCGATGCGCGCCCGCTCCACCAGGTTGAAGTCGATCGGCAGAACGACCGCCTTGTCCACCTCGCCGGCGTCTAGCATCTCGACCAGCTTTGGAGCGGTGGCCCCGTATTCCGGCCACACATCATCGATGTCCACCTCCCAGTCCATGACCTCCTTGAGGGCCTGCAGGGGCTCAAGGTACATGCGGACCATGTTGCTCGGAAGATGGTCCCTCAACCACAAATGGACGTGACTGTCTATTATCATCCGTTCGCCCGCCCGGCGAGCGCGTTCCTAACTATATATCGTCCCTGCTACGCGACGATGAAATAGTCCCCCCTGCCATGTTCGAACCATGGTGCTCATCAAGGCCTGCCTGGTCGAGGATGTTCCGCTCAACGGGATGAGGGAGGTAAGCATTATGGGGCGAGCGCTCCTGATCGCCAACCTGGACGGCCGGTTCTACGCCATGGACGGCACCTGCTCGCCAATCTAGCGCTCGGTTCGAGGGATGGCTTCATCATTATCTGCCCCCGCCATGGGGCGCGCTTCGACATACGCACCGGGAAGGTGGTGCAGGACCTCGGCCCGGGGGAGCGCGTCAATGACCTCCGCGCATACCCGGTGAAGGTCGTCGACGGTTGCCTGCACATCGACATGTGAGCGAAAAGAACCATATGCGCCTCTGGCGATACCCAAGACATGATCATACGCGAGGTCCCCGCCGACCAGCGGGTCGACGCGGAGATACTGGCGGCGCTCCTTGACCTCATTCCGGTGCATGACGGCGACCGCTATCTCCTGATGGGGCGCGGCGCCGTCATCGACAAGGTGGAGGAGGCGCGCCATTTCCGGGACCGCGATAAGGCCATCGAACTGGCCAAGGCGATGGAGTTCAACGCTGAGGCGGTGTTCAGGGAGAGGTACACGCAGGTGGCGTCCAAGACCCTGAGCGTCAAGGCCTCCACGCTGTTCCGCATGCTGGAGGAGGCCTCCGTCACCGGGGAGAGCCGCGACGAGATGATGCGGAGGCTGCTGCGACCAACGGTCGAGCGCGCCATCGATGAGCTGGCCAGCCGCCTCTCCGAGGAGAACGAGGACCTTCTGCGCTATTCCTTGGAAGAATGGCGGGAAGGCGGCCAGCAGATGAAGGAGATCGATGCCGAGGACCTGCAGGAGGGCGAGCTGGCCGTGCCGGTGCTCAGGAAGCGCATCCCGCAGGACGAGCTTCCGGCCGATCTGCGCAAGTACTCGAGATACTTCCTCAAGAACCTCTTCCGGCTGAACAATCTTCATGGCCAGTATGAGTTCTTCTACCCGCCGGAGATCATCGAGCGCTACTGGGAGTTCATCTCGCCCGATCAGGGGACGTTCGAGCTGAAGATCACCCCCGCATCCGGCACCCTGACGCTTCGTCTGTACGAGGTGTCCAGAAGGTTCGGGCTGGAGAGGACCGATAACCCCGACTACTACGCCCTGGCGGAGTTCCTGGCCCGCGACGCGCGCAAGCGGTGCATCAAGGGCTGCCGGATCAAGGTCCACGGCTGGACCCCGGAGGACGATGAGGTGCTGGAGCAGATGATGCTCCTGGAGACCGACGCCGATGACGGAGCGCCCAACGCCCTGGGCTGCATCGCCCATGACCTTTCCCCCGAGGGGCTGGAGGAGTTCCGCCGGCTGCTGCGAGGGCTGAGCGGCATCAGGGCCGAGGTCCTGTTCCCGGTGAGCGAGCGAAGCGCCGACGAGAAGGACGACCTGGCGGCCCTGGGCTTCGACATCGGCATCGACGGCGAGACGGGACGCTTCCTCCTCGACGGGGCCGAGGCCTCGGAGCGAAGCATGCACGAGGTCGTGGTGCTCATAGGCAGGAAGCTGCTCGACCTGTCGCGGCAGGCGTATCGCGACCCCGCTCGGTTCCCGGAGCCAAACATCGAGGAGCTGGATGCCGAGGTCCATCGGCTGATCGCCGAAGCGGAGGAGGACGGCCTGACGGAGGAGATGGCCAGGGAGATCGTGGCCAAGATCACCGTGCTCGACTACTACGAAGCGCTGGCCAGATACAGCTACGTGCTCAGCGAGCAGCTGGTGAGGTACCTGGAGAGCGAGCATGCCGTCACCTTCACCATGCCCCGCATTCTCCTGGCCCTGCTGAACCGCGTGCTGGAGGAGAGCAACGCCGACGAGCTCATACTACAGCGCCTGGAGGCGAGGCCGTGACCACCGTGGGCATCTATGTGGACGGCCCGAACATGGAGAGGGGGCTGTGGGACGCGGGGGACGTCGCCATACTGGAACGGATCGGCACCCTGCTGGTCGACTACGGCTCCACCCTGGGGAAGGTGGTGGAAGGCCGCGTCTTCGTGGACGAGGCCACCATATGGCGGACGGAGCGGACCAGGGAGGACTACGAACGCCGCGGCTTCGTCCTGGTGGAGAGCAAATCGTTCCGGCACATCGACCCCAGGACCAAAAGGGTGGTGTTCGGGAAGAGCCTCACCGATCCGTCGATGCACTGCGCCGTCGTCGATCGACTGCACGACGAGGATTGCCCGGACGTGTTCGTCCTGGCCACCGGCGACAAGGACATCACCATCGTCCTCGACTACATCTACGAGCACGGGAAGAAGGCGTCGGTGCTGGGCGAGGCCAATTCCATATCCAGCTTCCTGATCACCAAGTGCGATGCGCTGGACTTCGGATGCCACATCGTCCAGCTGGTCGCCAGGTCCTTGAAGGCCAAGAGGGCCGGCGAGGCTCCCCCTGCAGAGACCTCGGCGGAGCTGAAGGTGACCGACGCGGAGGGGCGCCCGATCAGCATGGAAGGTTACCTGGAAGAGAGGAACAGGCGCTCCAACCAGCTCAACCCGAACAACATCGCCTACTGGCGCGCCCGCGGCTACAGCGAACGGCCGCCCGACTGGGAGCGCAGGGCCAAGAAGAAGCGCAAGAAGTAGGGTTCGATGAGAGGCAAGGGTATCGAGCTCACGACGCCAGGGGCCTGGGCGACAGCTCCATGGCATGGTAGCTGGAGATCGTGATGCCGACGCCTCCCGATTGATATATCATCTTCGTGGCCTCGATCAGCACTTCGTCCGGCACCACGACCAGTACCTCGAGGTCGGAGTCGGCGGCCGCATTGTACTCCTCGATGACCTCGGGACGCCTCCAGCTGTTCTCCGTCTCGATGAACTCGAAACCGATCACCTCGTCGTCGTCCCGTACGATCATGAAGCTCCATGGGCCCGAATCGCTCATGAAGAAGGTGGCCTCGGCCTCGACCCTTTCTTCCTCTCCCATGTCCTTCATCCTCTGCTCTACCAGGTCCATGAGGTCCACCGCAGCCATGGCCATGGCTTGGGACGCCTGCGTATTATAAGTTGCCCTCATGCACGTCATGGCCGCGCAGACCCCTAGCATCTGGCTATAACAGGCTTTATCTGCGTCAAGGGCTATTCCATCAAGATAACCATGAGCGAGGGGGAAGCGATGAGTCGATGCCTGTGGCATACGCCAGACGGCCGCTGCTCGAGCTGCAAGGCCCGCCGCATCAGATGTGACGTCCTGCACCTACAGGACTACGAGATGTGCGAGGGCGAGAGCTTCTACAAACAGTGCGACTTCTACATGCCCAAGCCAGGTCCGAAGAAATAAGCATGCCCTCGGAAGAACAGGCGGCCATCAACGAGGACCTGCGGTCCGGTGAGAGGGGACGGACGCTCCAAGCCCTGGAGTCCCTGAACGAGATGTTGAGGGAACGGGTGGCCGATGCATCCTCGATCCCGCCGCTGACCTTGCGGCTTCGCGACGAGGACGTCGACATCAGGAGGGCGACGACATGGAGCATGGGCAAGCTGGCGCAGAACAAGGTCGCCGGCAGCTACCCGCTCGACGAGCTGATCGCTCTGCTAAGCGATGGGGATGACGAGGTGAGGGAGAACGCCGCCTGGGCCCTGGGGGAGCTGGCGGGCATTGGTGAGGGAAAGGAGGAAGCGATCGAACGGTTGAACGTCCTGATGGACGATGGCAGCGCACAGGTCCGCGGAATGGCCGTCTGGGCGCTCGGCAGGATGGCCGAGCGCTTGCGCCTGGCACATCGCTCCTCGGTGCCAAGGCTGGAAGCTCTCCTCAAGGACAAGAGCCTGTACGTGAGCAAAGGGGCGGCGTGGACCTTGGAGCGCATAAGGGCGCTCGAACGGTGACCAGGGCGGCCTCGGACGGGCGGCCGGATGTCTCATTCTCGCACGAACTCGAGCCTGACGTCCTTCTGCAGGGCGAACCCGGCAGCCGCCTCGGCGCATTTACAGACCGCAGTGGGGATGGGGCACGAGGAATGCCTTAACGTCTCCCCTCCTCGCAGGAAAACCGTGTTCTCGGAGAACGGCATCTTGAGCGCCTCGAACCTGCCCAATCTTTTCACCAGCTCACCGAACGCGAGCACCTGGGGGCACTCGCTCTCGATCGAGATGACGACCTGATCGTCCTCCATATGGGCCGTTACGCGTGCCTTGAAACGGCATACGCCGGACTCCACGTCCATGACGACCTTCTCGACGGGCAGCTCGAAATCGGCCATTGGGTGCCGTTACGGGCCGGCGGTGCTTATAAATTTCGCAGATGCCGGCCGACGGCTCTCGTCGGGCCCGGCCTCGGAGGACGGGAGGGGCTGCATCCCGCCCGTTGAACGAGCTGACCAGGCGAGCATTGTGCTAAACGAGCTGCGGTCAGAGGTCATGGGCTAGAGGGCGCGTGCATGAAAGAGCGCGTTGGGATATCAAAACACCATCAAGATAATGAGATGGAAGTGTTAAAAAGTGGACAGGGGGGGATTTGAACCCCCGGCCTCTACCATGCCAAGGTAGCGATCTTCCAACTGATCTACCTGCCCAGTGCAACATGGCAAAGAAATCAATGTAATTAAAGTTTGCTGTCCAGACCCGGACGGCAGACTTTCTCCCGTTGGCCAATGGACCTCATGATCGATCTCATCGTCGATGATGTGAACGTTGCATGAGCTATGGTCCGCATAGAGGCAGAGATGAAAAATGGAGCCCTCAGATGAGGGTCTTCTGGAACCGCGTCTTCTCGCCCGGCACGCAGGTCGGGTACTCCGCGGTCAGGCAGGCCATGCAGAGGTCCTGCTCGGAAAGGCCCAGCGAGGACTGCAGTCCCTTGATGGACGTGTAGCCGACGCTGTCCGCGCCCAGCAGCTCCGCGATCTCCTCGGACGTCTTGCCCACGGCGACGAAATGGTCCCTGGTCTTCATATCGATGCCGTAGTAGCAGGGCGCGATGACCGGCGGGCAGCCGATGCGTACGTGGACCTCCTTAGCCCCTGCGCGGCGAAGCATCTGCACGATCTTTCGCAGAGTGGTTCCACGGACGATGGAATCGTCCACCACGACCACGCGCTTCCCCAGGATGGTCGACCGGATGGGGTTGAGCTTGAGGGACACTCCCTCTTCGCGCTTGGACTGCTCGGGAAGGATGAACGTCCGCTCAACGTAGCGGTTCTTCATCAGCCCCTCTTCATATGGAATGCCCGATTCCTGCGCATAGCCGAGCGCGTTGGCCCGTCCGGAGTCGGGCACCGGTATCACCACGTCGGCATCGGCGGGCTGCTCGCGGGCGAGCGCCTGGCCCAGCTTCTTGCGGACGTCGTATACCTCCCGGCCGTCCATTATGGTGTCGGGCCGGGCGAAGTACACCCACTCGAACATGCAGTGGGCGGTGTGAGCGGGAGCGGACGCGCGATGGGAGGTGAAGCCATTGGAGGTGATCTCCACGATCTCCCCGGGCGCGATGTCCCGGACGAACTCGCCCTGCAGGATATCGAACACCGCCGACTCGGACGCCAGGGAGTAGCCCTTTTCCATCTTTCCTAGGCATAGCGGCCGCAGGCCCAGCGGATCCCGGGCGCCGAACACCCTGTTGCCGATGGTGAACACCAGGGCATACGCCCCATCGAGGCACTTCATGGTCGAACGGATCGCCTTGACCGGGTCGGGGTTCTGCGTCAGCTCGGTGGCCAGAATGCGGATGATGATCTCGGAATCGGTGGTGGTGAGGAACGCCCAACCGTCGTTCTGCAGCTTGGTCCTCAGATTGGTGGAGTTCACCAGGTCGCCGTTGTGGCCCAGGGACACATCGCCCACATTGGTGGTGACGACGATCGGTTGGCAGTTCTGGGCGCAGGAAGAACCAGTGGTGGAATAGCGGACATGGCCGATGCCCATGTTACCGGCCATCGCATCGAACTCGGTGCCGGCGAGGACCTCATGGACCAGTCCCATTCCCCGCACGTACTTGATGGACCTGCCATCGTGCACGGCGATCCCAGCCGCCTCTTGGCCACGATGCTGGATGACGCGAAGCGCCTTCTTCAGATCATACTTGACGTCACAATCGAACGCCATCGCCACGATGCCGCAGAAGTGTTTGGGGGCATCGTCCATGGCGTCGTCCACGGGGGCCACCATGGGATCAGTGCTGTTTTGCCCAGTTATAGGATCTCAACCTCGGCGAATTGCCATAGCCGCAGGAGGCGCATACGCCCTTTACCATGTTGTATGCGCTCTTTCCGCAGCGGCGGCAGGGAATGTGCTGCTTCTTGCTGCTGTGCTTGCCTTGTGACGGCGTTCCCTTGCTCATGATGTTGTCTCCTTAGGGTGATATGTAGATGACGTTGTCGCCCCTTACGATGGTGACGTCCAATTTCCGGACCACTTCATCGTTGATGAGCTCCTCGGCGTTCTTGAGGACGAGGTTCATATGGGGGTCGTACCCGTCAAGGGTTCCCCTGTATTCCCTGTTCGCCTTCAGTTCAACGATCACATGACGGTTGATCGCCTGATTGAGAACGGTGAGAGGTTTTTGCATACAACGGGCACCAGTCTGCCTCATTACGCGAGGAGTATTTTAAGATTACTCACGCCTCTCACAGGAACGCCCCGATGGTGGGAGCGTCCAGACGGTCCATGTCATAGGAGATTATTCCCTCGATCATGCCCTCGCGGTCGAGCCTTCCCCCATGAAGGTAGGCCACCAGGGACGACCTCCACAGAAGGTCCAGGGCGGTGGTGGCCATGACGCCGTAGTAGGTGTTGCTGAGATGGTCCTCATAACCGTAGTCGTCCACCAGATAGGCGGCGTAGCCCATCATGCTGTCCCGGCGGTTCAAGGTCCTCATGTACGAGAGGAAGACCTCCCTGCCCTCGCCCTCCGGGGTGAGCAGCTTGACCTTGGCCGGGTCGACCTCTCCCGCCGCGTCGAGCGTTCCATCGTCCTTGAGGAAGGCCCATTTGAGGCCGCCGTCCTTCACCAGGAACAGGTTCCACCGCCACTTGGCATCGCAGTACACCGGGGCACTGAACACATCCTCGGCGGCCAGGGACTCCAGGCCCATCTCCATCACCGATCGCTGCAGTTCGGCGGCGTCCACCGCACCACCGGGGGCGTCGGGAAGGGACATCAGATCGTCCTCGGCTGACAGGTCGAGCACGTGCGCCAGGTACGGGAGCTCGGCGAACATCTCGATCCTGCGGTCCACCTCCCGGCGGAGCGTCCCCTCCGATTGATAGATCCCGGCGTCGCGGCAGTTGGTCTCGAATTCGCGATAGACCTCTCTCGTTTCCTGCAGAGTATCGCGTATGGCGTCCACGTTGTCATGCACCATGCGGCCGCCCTCCACCAGGGCATCCTCGGTGCCGCCGTACCATACGCCCCGGCAGGAGAGGTCCAGTTCCACCTGCGCCCTCCTTCCCAGATAGACGTGGAAGGGGAACTGCCGGCAGTAGTGCGGCCGATGGGCATAGATCTCGCACCGGCGTGATGGGTCAAGGAAGCTGCATGCTCCCTGGCCTCCCTTTAGCGCCAGCGCGATGTGCCGGTGCGGTCGCTTCTTCTCCACGATGCGGCTGGGATGGTTCCTCTTGAACCAATCTGCCTCATGGGGCAGGACCTCCGGCTGACAGAGACAGCAAAGCCCGCAGCTGGGGTCGCAGGTGAACCTCCGGCCTTCCAGCTCGGACATGTCCAGGTCAAGATCGCTCGGCAGCAACGACATCCCTTCCCGCCCTCTCTCCGGCCGGCTCTCCGTCCTCCACCACCAGCTCGCCGCGCACGAACACCATGTGGGGGAAGATGGCCTCCCAGCCCTCGAAGGGGGTCCAGCCGCACTTGCTGTGAAGGTTCTTAACCTTTATGGGAGCGACGGCGCGGGGATCGATGACCATGAGGTCGGCGTCGCGGCCGACCTCCAGACGACCCTTGTTGAGACCGAACCTCGAGGCCGGCCTCTCTGCCATGGCGCTCACCAGCACCTCCATCGGCAGCGTCCCGCGCTTCATGAGGGCCAGCATGATGGGCACGGTGGTCTCCACACCCGGAACGCCCGACGGGGCGGTGTCGAACTCCTGCTCCTTGTCCTCGATGGTGTGGGGGGCATGGTCGGAACCGAGCATGTCGATGCGGCCCGAGACGAACGCCTGGAACAA
Organism: Methanomassiliicoccales archaeon RumEn M1; assembly: GCA_001421185.1. Taxonomy (GTDB): domain Archaea; phylum Thermoplasmatota; class Thermoplasmata; order Methanomassiliicoccales; family Methanomassiliicoccaceae; genus DTU008. The sequence goes on along the minus strand of LJKK01000009.1, from coordinate 53,035 downwards.
GGCGAGGCGGTCCTCCTTGGTCCTGAGAGGAGGGTTGACCTTGAGGTACGCCCCTCCCTCGCTGTCGCGGTCGAGCAGCAGATGGTGCGCCGTCACCTCCGTAGTGAACGGGAGCGGTTCGACCGCCTTCAGGCCCTCCGCCGAGGTGACGTGGCAAACGTTGATGTCGCAGTCCAGCGAGGACAGTCGGCCAATGGCCGAGACCTCGGCGGCGGCCGGCCGGTTGCGAAGGTGGTCGGCCAGGCTCCTCTCCGCCTCATGCTGGATCAATCCCTCGTCCTCGGCATGGACGCTGAGCACCTTTCCCGTGCGCTTCATCTGCTGGGCGATCCTTGCCAGGTCCCGATCGTCCGTCACCAGGAGACGGCCGGTGGAGGAGCCCATGAAGACCTTGAAACCCACCACCATGGGGGCCATCTGTTCGATGCGGCCGCCCGGCATGCACCCGCCGAACAGGCCATAGTCGACCCAGGCCTTGCGGGCGATGGCTTCCTTCTTCTCGGCCAGCTTGTCCGCCGATACCGCCGGCGGCAACGTGTTGGGCATGTCCAGGACCGTGGTCACGCCCCCGCAGGCGGCCGCCAGCGTCCCCGTGGAGAAGTCCTCCTTGTCGGTCATGCCCGGGTCGCGGAAATGCACATGGGGATCGATAGCTCCCGGCAGGATGATCAGGTCGCCAAGGTCCATGCGCTCGTCGCCGCGAATGGTCCTCGAGATCTCGGCGATTCGTCCGTCCTCTATGCCGATGGCCCAGCGGCCCAGCTTTCCGCGCACGAAGGCGCGGCCCTCCACCACCAGGTCCATCCTACCTGCACCCGCCCGTCTCTTTCCTCGATACCTTTCCCCGGGGCGTCTCCTCGGAGAACACCTCCGCCTGGAAGGTGTAGAAGCGAGTCTTGCTGTCCAACCACGTATCGGGGCTCATGCCCGCCTTTACACATGTCTGGGCCAAGAACTCTTCGGCGTCCCAGCCCCACTCCCCGGGGACCTGGGGGAGCAGCAGGCCGCGGCAGGGCCCGCGCTCCACGATCAGGCCGTCGACGCCCACCTGGACCACCTCCGGGAGCTGACGCGGGTCGGGAACGTCCACCTCCTTGGGAGGGGTCAGGATGGAGACCTCGACGATGATGTCGTCCAGCTCGCTCTCGTCCAGGGGCGGGAACCGGGGATCGTGACAGGCGTGCTGGGCCGCCTGGACCAGCGCGCTGGCCAGCGAGAACACCGGCTCAGGGAAGCCGATGCAACCCCTGAGCCGATTGGCTGGATAGGTATGAAGGGTCACGAACACCCCGCGCTTCTCGCGGAAGCTTTCCGGAGCGTCCACGTGGCCGGTCTCCTTTCCCCTCGCCTCGGCATCGACCACTTCCCTGGCCATGCGCACCGCGATCTCGCCTTCGCCGTTCTTCATGGGCAACCCTCAGGACACTATCCTGTTGATGGCATTTATGAGTTGTCGGGAGCGTCAGTTGCCCAGGGCCCCTCGCAGGATCTCCTGGAGCGCCTCGGTGTTGACCGTGGCGCCGCAATAGGAGCAGAATCGGACGCCTTCCCCGTCACCGGTGCCGTTCACGGTGATGGTGGCGCCGCAGCTATGGCATCGCGGGCTATCGTGCCCTTCGCCGCCCTGTTTACCGCCACCCCTTAGCGCGATGCCCTGAATAGAATAAATGTCCTGCCGGAGCGTGCACCTGCGAGCATGAAACCTATTTCTAGGCCAAGCTATCAATCGATTTGCATGGCCATGGAGCGTGTGCGGGACATCTACGTCGAGGATATCATGACCAAGGTGCCGGTCATCGGTTCTCCCAACCTGACCGCCAGGGACATCGCCGTCCTGATGCGGTCCTGGAAGGTGGGCAGTGTCATCATCCTTGACGAGGGGCGGCCGGTAGGCATAGTCACCGAACGCGACTTCGTGGAAAAGATCGTGGCCGAGAACCGCATCGCCACCGAGATCAGGGCAGGGGAGATCATGAGCAGCCCCCTGGTGACGATAGGGCCCAAGGACAGCGTGGCCGATGCGGGGAGGAAGATGGGGCGGCTGCGGCTGCGCCGCCTGCCCGTGGTGGTCGGCGATCAGCTGATCGGCATGCTCACCGAGAACGACATCACCCGGCTGTCGCCGTCGCTCATCGAGCTGACCAGGGAGTGGAGGGACCTGTCGACGCCGGTGGAGTACGAGCGGGAGCCGGTCTCCATGGCCGGATACTGCGAGAACTGCGAGAACTACTCGTACGATCTCCGGCAAACGGGCGGAGCCAGCGGCCGTGGGGGCCTGCTGTGCTCCGAGTGCCGGGAACTGTTCGTCCGGGACCCCACGCAGTGATCACTCCAGGTCTATCTTCCTTAGGCCCGGCTCCACCTCATCCTCGCGCTTCTCCACCGGCTTCCCCAGGTCCTCGACCATGCCCAGCTGGGCGTCCAGGATGGACCGGATCAGGAGAAGGGTCTCGCGCTTGGCGCCAAGGTAGTGCTCCCTCACCTCTGGCGGGACGAGGTCGCGCGGCATCATCGCGTCGATGGCCAGCACCAGCTCGGTGCCGGCCCGCACCAGGTGGTCGCGGGCCTCCTTGCTGAACATGGCCTCGGCCATCTTCTCGGCGTCGGCCTTTATCTTTCGAGCCCTCAGGGCCTCGTACTCTTCCTCGCTCATCTCGGACGTGTCGGTTTGCTCGGGTTCTGTCATCCTTTCGCTCCCTCCTTGAACTTGACCAACAGCCTATCGTCCTTGAACTCCGCCTTGACCGGCTCCTTGCTGGCCAGCGTGACCGGCAATATGACCGAGCGGCGGTAATGGCCCACCTCCACCAGCAGGCTGTCGGCCGTCTTGAAGAGATTGACCTGTTCCTTCATGGTGAAGGGCAGCTTGATGGACACCACGTCGAACTCGCCATCGGTGAAGATCTCCAGCGGCTTGTCCAGCGACAGCGGCATCGTGGGATCGAGGTCCCCGAACACCATATCTCCCATCTTTTCCAGCGACTTGACGCCCACCAGCTCCACCGGCTGCTGGAAGCAGGTCATGATCCTCAGGGGGCTGAAGGACTCCTTGATCACCTGCATATACTTGCGCTGTTCCTCAAGCTTGTCCTTGAAGTAGGCGTCGCTCTCCTCTGGATAGAGGCGGTTGACGACCAGGCCATCCACCGTGAGACCGTACAGGCAGAAATAGGTGAAGGCCCGCTTGGTCTCGTTGATGACCATCTTCTCAGGGTTGACGACCAGGCGGATGGATGTGACCTTGGGATCGGTCAGTATTCCCTGGACCCGGCGCATGCGGGCGGCCAGGTCTTCCAGGTCGCGGAGGAGCTCGTCCGACGGCAGGGGGGTATCGACCACCTTCCCGACGGTCATCCGGGCGAGCTTGAGCATGTTCTTCATCATCTTGTACAGCCTCTCGCTGTACCATTCCGAGACCTCGGGGAAGCTGAGGAGCCGGAGGGTCTCACCGGTGGGCGCGGTGTCCATCACCACCAGGTCGTAGGCGTTCCTCTTGTAGAAGTCCTCCACGTAGAACAGTGCAGACATCAGCTCCATGCCAGGCAGCACGGCCATCTCCTTGGACGTTATTCCGTCCATGCCCTGAGACATCATGAAGTTGGTGACGTAGCGCTGGACCTCCCTCCAACGGGTCTCCAGCTCATAGAGCATGTCAACCTCCAAGGCGTCCAGGTTCTCCTCCACCTTGGTGGTCTTTCCAGAAAGGGGGACCTCCAGGGAGTCGGAGACCGAGTGAGCGGCATCTGTCGACATCAACATGGTCCTGTAGCCCATCCGAGCGGCCCGCAGCGCGGTGGCCGCTGCCACCGACGTCTTGCCCACCCCGCCCTTGCCGGTGTAAATGAGGATCCTCAGAACATCACCGGCCATCAAAGAGTGGACGGTTTATTTAACCTGTAGGGAAAATTATGTGGGCCAAGTGGCCCGATGAGAACGTGGATGGAAAAGGGAGGTGCCGGGAATGGGATTTGAACCCATGACCTACGGATCTCTCGGACCCGGGCAAGATGCCCGGGCCATATGAGTCCGTCGCTCCGCCAGGCTGAGCCACCCCGGCATTTGTTAAAGGGTTTATTCTTCCTCTTCCGGAACGGCCTCTTCCTCGGACACCTCTTCCTCGGAGACCTCTTCCTCGGACTCTTCTTCCTCGGAGGCCTCCTCGGACTCCTCTACCTCTTCTTCCGAAGCGGTCTCGGCGGCTGCCTCGGCGGCCTCCTGGCCGAACCTCTCCTGGATGGATGGCTCCTCGGCCGAGGGGGTGCCGGCCTCGAGGACCTCGCTCTTGCGGATCTCGATCCTCTTTATGGGTATGATGACCTTGCAGGCGTTGGACAGGTCCCTGGTCAGATCGCCGGAGATGATGGACTTGACCAGCTCGGAGACCGTCATGTCGGCCACAGAGGTCTTCAGGGAGCTGCTCATGATGCTGCGTATGGCGGTCTCCTGGGCGGCCTGGATCCTCTGCTCGGTGATGCTCATCGGCTTGAGCCGGATGAGATATCCGTCCTTGGTGCGGACGTCGATCACATGGTCGGTCTTGGTCCTCTTCCTGCGGGTAAGCCTCCTGACGTAGTCGGAGGTGAGCTCATGGCCGGTGAACACGGTGTGGGCCTCAAGACCCTTGACCTCTTCCACGCGGAAGCGGATCTTGATGTGCATCTTGGAGAAGTCGCCGGTCAGCTCATGGACGGTGACCTCGGCCTGCCGTCCCATGATGGATGAGGGGTCGGAGCTAGGGGTCTCTCCCAGCTCAACCTGGTTGAACATGCGCGGAGCGTAGATCTTGTACCACTCCTTAGCCTTCCACTTGTCCTTGACCTTACGAGCGGCGGCCTTACCCTTCTTAACAGCCATGTGAAACACTCCGTGAATGTAATCGAGGGATGACGGAAGAGAGTTTCCCTATATATTTCTTTTGATGAGTGAAAAATGAAGGCCAGTACGATGATCGATCGCTTCCCTCCCTCTCGGCCCGCCTTTTTGGTCGTTTATTTCGCTGTACCGCTTGGATATAAGCGTTTCTGAGTGCCGGAGGCGAGCATGGCCGTTTCACCAGGGACGAGGATAAAAGGAAAGGGTAGGTAAGGGGTTTGTCGGAGAGCGAGCGCCCTCAGAACTTCACCGGGACTTCCTGGATCTCCAGGCCGAGCTTGTTGGCCGGCACGCCGAAGGCGAGGCCGAGGAGCTGGGCCAGGTGGATGACCGGGAGGTCATAACCCTTGACGTCCTTCTGGGTCCTGTCGAACTGCAGGTGGCAGAAGGGGCAGACATCGATGATGTACTGGGCGCCGGCCTCCTTCATGCTCTTGAGCTTCGACTCGGTGAACTTGGTGGCCAGCTCGGGGTTGCCCGACCTGACGCCGCCGCCCGCGCCGCAGCACATCTGCTTGTCGCGGTAGTTGAGGTTGACGGCGCCGGTGGCCTCCACCAGGTCGTCAAGTATGCGGGGCCTCTCGGGGTCGTCCAGGTCCTTGATCTTGCTGGGCTTGAGGAAGTGGCAGCCGTAGTGGACGGCGACCTTCATGTCCTCCAGGGACCTCTTGGTGTTGGCCTTGACGTTCTCGGGGGTGATGTCCTTGAACAGCAGCTCGGCGAAGTGCCTGACCACGGTCTTGCCGCCATACTCCATGCCGACCTCTTCCAGGATCTTGTTCACGGCGCGCAGCCTCTCGGGGTCGCCGTTCAGGATGTGGGCGGCGTCGTACAGCGAGCCGTAGCAGCCGTTGCAGATGGTCAGGATGTCGGCGCCCTGCTTCTCGGCCAGGGCCAGGTTGCGGGCGGCGATGGCCAGCCAGGTGTCCTGGTCGAAGGACTTGATGACACCGGGGGCGGGGCAGCAGCCAGCACCCTCCAGCTCCACCAGGTCGACCCCTATGGTCTTGCAGACCTCGCGGGTGGCCGCTTCGATGCCCGGGTACCTGGCGGGGGCCACGCAGCCCAGGAAGAGCGCGTACTTCTTGTTGAGATTCATTTCTTTTCCTCCAAGAGCTTGTCAAAGCCAGTGACCTTGAGGATCTTCTGGAAGTCCTCCAGGGCCTTCTTGTCGCCCAGAACGTTGGCGGGGCGGCGGGGGAGGCCGAGCTGCTCCCTGATGGCCTCATACTTCTCATTGAGCGGGATGGTGGCGCCGTTCTGCAGGAAGTAGGTGCCGACCTTGGTGTGCTCCTCGGACATGACACCCTTGGCGACGGCCTTGTTCCTCAGGACGTTGATGATGTCGACGATCTCCACGCCGCGGGGGCAGCGCTCCTGACAGGCGTAGCAGGTGGTGCACATCCACAGGTCGGGGGACTCCAGCACGTCGGCCTCCAGTCCCAGCTGGGCCTTGCGGATGAGCTTCCTGGTCCGATACGAGGTCAAGCGTCCCGACGGGCAGCTGCCGGTGCAGGTACCGCACTGGAAGCATAGGGAGAGGGTCTCTCCTCCCGGGGTCTGGGAGACCTCGATGGCAAATTGCGGGTTGGGCTCTTTTACCATGATTGTCACCTAGTTGGATGACCCATGGTCCCGAGATATTTAAACGTATACAAAAATCGCGCTAGGCTTCACCTAAATAGGTCAAACCATGCGGCCCTCCTGGCGAAGCGCTCCCACCAGCTTCCGGACCAGATCGGTCTCCGTCCGGTACACGGCATTGATGCGATGCTCCAGCAGGGAGGGGTCGGTGGCGCTCTTCAGGGCCATTCCCTTCCGCAGGGCCAGGCTCTCGTTGATGAAGAAGCTGCGGCCCGACCTCTGCAGGGCGGGCAGGGAGCGGAACGCCCCCTCTACGTTGTAAGTGACACCGCGCGCTTCCAGATGGCGGAACCCGATGCGCTGCGCGCCGTACATGAACCGTCCGTACCTCGGGCCGTTGTCCACATGGAGCAGCCGGTCGGCCGCCACCTCCTGCCAGCTCACGTCCTCAAGATCGTACAGATAGAGGGGGTCGTCGAGCACCAGCAGGTCCATCATGCCGGCCTGGAAGTCCTTGAGGTTGCGGGCATCGTCGGAGATGATGAGGTCGCATGCGCCCTCGCGATCGACCGTGGAGAGGGCGTTCATCATCAGGTCCTCGGTCACGATGGTGCAGCCGATCACCGTCGATGTGCCGCGGCGCATCCGCACCTCCAGCGCCTCGTACTCCATCGCGATCTTGATGCCCAGCTCGGTGAGCTCGCTGCCACCCGGGGACGTGGTGACGAGGGGGCGCCCGACCTTGCCCTCGGTCTGGGATAGGTAGCGGTGCAGGACCGAGGTGGATATCCCCAGGAGAGCGGCGGCGCGGTTCTGGCTGCCCTCGCGGTGGACCGCCGAGAGCACCTCCAGCTGCCTCTTCGTCAGTCGTCGCCCTCCCACCAACAGGGTCACCGATGGTTCGATGTCGACCTCCGTCCCGTTCACGCGCCCATTAACCGATGGAAGGGTCATCAAACCTTTGGTGCGCCCTCGCCGCCATCGGGACTTACGGAGCATCCGAAGCAAAGCTTTTGTACGCTCGACCCTTCCATCGGGACGATTCACCATGAGAACTCTGGTCCTGGGCATTGGTTCCCCCATCAAGTGCGATGACGCCATCGGTCTGAGAGTGCTGAGCGAACTTGCCACCATGGGGCTCGAGGGCGTTGACCTGGAAGAGGCCTGCGCATCCGGCCTGGACCTGATCGAGGTGATGATGGACTACGATCGCGTCATCATAGTGGACGCGATCATCGACTCCGGCCATCCCCCCGGGACGGTTATGGAGCTGGGAGCGGAGGCGTTCGCCGACACCGTTCACGGCAGCAATCCGCACGAGGCGAACATCGCCACCACCATCGAGCTCGGCAAGAGGCTGGCGCCCGACAGGTTCCCCAAGGAGTTCCGCTTCGTGGCCATAGAGGCCAGCGACGTGGAGACCGTCACCGATAAGATGACCCCCGTCATGGAGGCGGCCCTCCCTGAGGCGGTCAAGACGGTCCTCAGGCTCATACAGGCCTGAGGGGCTCAGAAGTCCAGGTCCTCCAGGTCCTTGGCGTCCCGCTCCGATTCCTTGCCGGGCGCATGCATGGTCATGCACAGCCGGTCCCGGAGCATGACCTTGCGGGCCATTCGATGGACGTCCTCCTCGGTGACGGCGTCGATGTTGCGGAGGCTCTCCTCCGGGGTGGTGGCCTTCCCGGTGGACATGAACGCCTCCCCTAGGCGGACCATTCGGGTCTCCGACGATTCCAGCCTCCTGACGTACACGCCCTTGAGCAGTCGCTTGGCCCGTTCCAGCTCTCCCTTCTCCAGGCCCTCGTCCTTCAGCCTCCTGATCTCCTTGCCCACCAGGCGCACCACCTTTCCCTGGTCGTCCACCGTGGTGTTGAAGAAGATGCTCATGGCCCCGCAGTCGGTGTAGCTGCTCGATGAGGCGAAGATCTCGTACACCAGGCCCTCCTTCTCCCTGATCTCCTGGAACAGGCGGGAGGACGTCCCCATCCCCAGGATGGAGGCGGTCAGGCGCAGCGCGAAGCGTTCCGGGTCCACCGAGGAGCAGCCCGGAAAGCCCATGCCCACGTAGGCCTGTCGGTCCTCGCGTGGGCACACCCGGAAGGTGGCGTTGGGACGGGGGGCGGTCCTCTCCCGGCGCGGCGGGGCGGGGGCCAGGTCGTCGAAGCTCTGGCTGGCCCATTCCACCACCTGGGCGGGATCGACGTTGCCCACCGCCACCACTGCCATGCGCGGGGGGGCGGTAGTGGCGCTGGAAGAAGTCCTTGACGTCCCGCTCCGACAGGGAGCTCACCGTGGCCGACGAGCCGGCCTCCGAGCGCCCCATGGGATGGTCGCCCCACAGCGTCTCGGCGAACAGGTCGTGGATGTAGTCGTCGGGATCGTTCTGCAGCATGTTGATCTCCTGCAGGACCACGTTCTTCTCCGTGGCGAGGCAGGAGGCGTCCAGGGACGGGTTGAGCACCATGTCGGCCAGTATGTCCTCGGCCACGTCCACCGTCTCGTCGAGGGCGCATACCTGATAGCTGGTGACCTCCTTGGTGGTGTAGCCGTTCATCTCTCCTCCCGCCGCCTCGATCTGCTCCGACATCTCCCTGGCGGTGCGCCTCGTGGTCCCTTTGAACAGCATGTGTTCCAGCATGTGGGCGATGCCTGACTGCCGCTCCTCCTCGTCCCTCGAGCCCGTTCCAAAGTACACGGACAGTGATGCTGAATGGAAGTCAGGAAGCCGTTCCACCACCACCGGTATGCCGGCGGGGGTCCGATTGGTCGTTATCTCGTCGCTCACGGCCATGGTGACGGGTCCTGAACGAAATATTACTTTGTACTGCGACCGGGGGCAATGCCCCATCCAGGGCGGAAAAGTCCTTAATAGGGCGCCCTCGCAAGCGATACTTGAGGTGGATGCACTTGGCAGATGACGCAGTGAGGCTGCATGAGTACAGCAACGACAACTACGATGGCGCGCTGATGATCGTGGGCTTCCCGTCGGTGGGGCTGGTCAGCAGCATAGCGGCCAATTTCATCATTCGCACCAGCAAGCTACAGCGGGTCGCGGGGATCACCGCCAGCGGCTTCCCTCCTTTCACATTGGTGCATGACGGCATACCTTCGCCGCAGGTGAGGATCTACGCGGGAGAGAGGAACTGCAACGACGGCGAGCCGTGCCAGCAGATCGTGGCGGTGGCGGCCGAGTTCATGCCCCGCATCGACCTGGTGCAGCCGCTGGTGTCCCGGCTGCTCGACTACGCCGAGGCCAAGGGCATCAGGACCGTGGTGGTCATGGAGGGGCTTGAACAGCCTGGCGTCCAGGAGCCGAAGATCTACGGTGTCGGCTCGACCGAGGCGGCGAGGGAGATGCTGCAGAGGTACGAGGTGGAGGAGATGAAGGAGGGCATGGTGTCCGGCATCTCCGGGGTCATGCTGTTCGAGGGGGACGCCCGAGGCATCAACGTCATATGCCTGCTTGGTCCCGCACGCACCGACTTCCCCGACGCCCGCGGTTCCGCCAAGCTGCTGGAGGTCATCGCCAAGATGCTGCCCGAGATCAAGATCGACCCCGAGCCGCTCTTCAAGGAGGCGGAGGAGATCGAGAAGCAGATCCGCATGGCGATGAAGAGCGTGCAGCAGCCCAAGAAGGACGCCATAGAGGAATCGATAGTATACGGTTGACGGCGTTCCGACGGCGTATGGCGGCATGCCCCGCCGAACCTGCGGAGGCGTGAGAGGAAAGAGGCGGAGCCAGCATTCAAAAAAATGCGCTGGGGAAAAAGGAAATGCTTAAATCAGTAGTCCTGATTACTCCGCTTCATGCATCTCGTTCCGAAGAAGTTTTTCATCTCATCTGGCTGCGCCGTGAGCAAGGTCTCCGACCTCAATGCGTTCGACAAGGCCCTTCTTGAAGCGGGAGTCGGTGAGCTGAACATCGTGTCCGTATCCTCGGTCCTTCCCGTTGGCGCGGAGCAGGTTGGGATACGCGAGCTCCCGATGGGCGCCGTCACCCACTGCGTCCTGGCCCAGATGAGGGGAGGAGAGGGTGAGATGATCTCCGCCGGCATCGCCTACGGCTTCCGAAAGGACGGCAAGGGCGGATACGTCGCCGAAGGTCACATCCACGGGTCCAAGAAGGCCCTCCGCGAGATCATGGAGTGGAAGATGGACGAGATGGCCAAGCTCCGCGGCATCGAGATGGAGCCCATACAGTACCGCATCGAGGAGCTGTCCGTTCCCATGGACAACTACGGTGCCTGCGTCGCCGCCCTGGTGTTCGTAGAGTACTGATGTATGGCGTCATCACCTGTCCCCGCTGCCGTACCGTGCAGGGGGCGGACCTTTCCCATTCCCGTATCAGCTGCGTGAGGTGCCATCACAAGATTGATGTCGTCCGCGCAGTGGTGCATTTTTCTACCGATTCTCCACAGGAGCTCGCCGATGCTGTGCGCCGGTTCTCTGACCAAAAGAGAGGGCAGGAGATCCCCTTCCCGGCGCCCAGGGGCGCCACCGTCATCAAGGGCTCGGTGGAGTCGATCGTGACCGACCTTGGACGAAGGAAGGGGGAGTTCGGCCTAAGGGACCTCGCGACGCGCCTGGAGGTCGACGGGGAGGAGCTGGAGAAGCTCGTCGCCCGCCTTCTGGCCTCAGGGCTCATGTACGAGACGGGACCAGGAACCTATCGCTTGGTATGACGTCCATGGCGAGAACGGGGCCTTGGCTGACCTTCTTATCCGATTCCTTGTAGGACAGGGCCTCGTACCGATCGTACAGGTCCGCTTCCGCCCCCGACCTCATGCTGAGGATGTAATAGTAGTCCTTCAGATGCTCGGCGTCCCCGTCGTCGGTGAACTCCGCGAACCGGTTGGGCCTCCATACCATGAACTCGCCGTTCACCGGATCGATGACGACTGCCTCTCCGCCGCCATCCCTGAGGGGGACGTAGGCCTGCAGCCAGGCGTGCCCGCCCCAGCTCTTCTCGAAGGTCACGTACATGGCCCCCAGCTGCAGCCAGGCCGGCACTCCGGCCGCTCGGGCCAGGGAGCAGAACAGGATGGACTGGTCATCGCAGTCCCCCTTCCTCTTACTCATGGTCTCCAGGGCGTCCTGGGGGTGGCCGGAGGAGGTCGAGTAGGCGATATTGTCCCTGATCCAGTCGTAGATGCTCCTCAGGACCAGATAGACGTTGTCCTCGTCCCCCACTATGTCCTTGGATAGCCGGACCACGTCAGGATGCTCGGGCAGGATGATCCATTCATCGTGCATGTACTGCTGCTCGAGCTCGACCGGGATGTCGGACAGGTTGCCGGATGCCGCCGCATCGATGTCCCATATGACGGTCCTCGCCGTCACCTCGTAGGTGGCGGTCATGGTGCGTTTGCCCGAGAACGGCACGTCGTCGCTCCACACCGTCCAATTATGACCGTATCTGGTCGACCGCTCGACGTCGACGGAGTAGTCGACAGAATGTATGATCTGCAGCGGCTGACCGTTCTCGACGATGTTCATCGGCTCCGCCATATCGATGGTGAAGCTCTGCACGGTGCCGCCGTGGGCGTCGATGGTGAGGGTCCGCTCCAGGGTGAAGCTGGCCTCCTCGGGATACCTGGGTCGAAAAGGAGAGGTGATGATGTCCTTCAGAACGCTCTGCACCGACGGCGTCATCAAGAGGAGGAGCACCACCACGATGGCGGCGATGGCCATGATCGCCCTGCCGACGGACCTGCGTGATTTCACTTTTTTATTCAGACACTTTCAATTCTATTAATGTTTCGTCCGCGGAATCTTTTTGGCCTTTCCTTGTCCCTGTTCCTCGGGCTTGGTACGCTCCTTCTGCCTCTGAAGCTCCTTCAGGGCCTCCTTGACGTACGCCGGCAGGAGGCGGTGGTGCAGATAGTAGTAGTAGGTGAGGACGAAGACCGCCGCCACCGCGAACAGGATGAGCGCCAAGCGTCGACGCCGGTCACGGCGATCTGCTGGAACGGCACGAGCAACAGGGCGAACGCCAGATGCACCACCACCGCCTGACCGAAGAAGGCGAAGGGTTGCCCCTTCGCCACGCCGATGCCGATGGTGGTCCCGGTGGACGTGTGCAGCAGGGACAGCATGATCGAGTAGGCGACGATGATGACCATGCTCAGGGCGTCGGGGTCGGTGTTGGCCAGGGTGGCGTTTATGGCCCCATAGGCGAGGGCGCTGGCCATGCCGGCGCCCAGGCCGAAGCCGTAGAAGGGCATGTCCGCCCGGCGCTGGTATCGCGGCAGATTCAGGATCAGCAGCTTGACCAGCTCCTCCAGCAGGAACGCCACGAAGAAGTAGTAGGCGGAGAAGATGACCCCCACCGCGTGAAGGACGACCCCGATGATGATGCCCCCGGCGAACATGCCGAAGAGCGTGGGGTCGCTGAAGTATGGCCTCTCCACCTTGGGATAGGTGTATGCCTGCAAGGTCCACAGCATCAGGGCGATGGCCGGAGCGAAGCCAATGGCGGCGGCGATGAAGGAGCCGTATTCCATCCGGTTTTGGGAGAACCTCGTTCTATATAAAGCTAGGTCACCAGCTTGTCGTAGTAGTGCGCCACCACGCAGGCCTCCGCGCATCTACCGCAGGAGGTGCACCTCCCCTCGTCGACGACCATGCCTCCGTCCAGCCGTATCGCCCTGGTGGGGCAGCTGCGGATACAGATGCCGCACTGGGTACACATCTGGGCGCGCAGCAGCGCCTTGGCCCCGGCCTCGAAGATGGCGCGCGCCTTCTCCGGCGACGGCCCGGTGGCCACGATCTGCCCCCCGCCGAACACTTTCAGCGTCGAGTCCTTGGTCTTGACCAGGGCGATCTCGTATTCCTTGGAGTGCTTGACCTTGCCCACCGTCCGCAGCGCCTCCACCACCTTGGAGAAGTCCCTGTTGTGGGGGACCAGCAGGACGCCCTCGGCGGAGTGGCCGCCAGCCAGGCAGGGGGAGACGCCCTTCACCCACTTGAGCTCCAGCGTATCGGAGCGCATGTGGGGCATCGCGACCCCGATCTCCTCGGCCATGCGCCGCATCTTCGGGGGGAACACCTTCCATCGCCAGAAGCCGTGAACGACGAAACGCTCATCGGTGCCGCTACGCTCCGCCCATTGGCGGAGGTGCTTATCCCACCGTCCATGGAGGTCCGGATGGATGGTGGAGGTGGTGCGCCACTCCGACTCGAGGCAGGAAGGGCAGAGATAGCAACCGATCCGCTCGTAGTCCTCATCATAGAGCTTGTTGTAGTCCAACCCCCGGAACCAGATGTATGCCCAGACGTCCACCGCCCTCCATTCGCGGATGGGGTTGAGTATGGTCTGATTGGGAACGAAGGGGTTCCGTTCCACGAAGCCGATGGTGGAGCGGGAGAAAGATTCCAGGGCGCGGTTGCCCTCCACCGTGATCGTTCCTTCCGGGAACTGCCTCTCGATGAGCTCGGTGAGCGGCGCCAGCTTGCACACCTTGCAGCACCACCGGAAGTCCTTGGCCGGAGGTCCGAAATCGTCCACGTTGTCCCAGAACGCCGAGCCCGCGTCGGCCACCAGGAGCCTTCTTCGCTCGTCGCGGGCAAAGTTCGTGACATAGCGGACCGTCTCCGGGAACTCCAGCCCGGTGTTGACGAAGATCATGGAGAACTTCTGCGAGGCACGGGACAGGAGGCCGTAGCAGGCCAGCGAGTCCTTTCCCCCGCTGAACGAGAGCGTGAGCGGTAGGGGATTGTTCCCCGTGTAGGAGCGAATGTCCGAGACCCCCTTGGATTCCAGGGCCCGGATGTGCGTCTCGTTGGCGTTGACGAAGCCCGTCCAGGACGCTTTCCTCTTGGCCACCTGGAGCGTTCCCTTGCCCACGTCGCGTATGCCGACCGCCCGCTCCGAGGAGCCGAGGTCCTCGCTGTCGGCCTTGGCCACCCCGCTGCATATCAGGCTGCCGGCCATGACGATCAGCGGGTCCCCGGCCTTGAACGGCCCCTTGACCTCGTGGAACGCGCTTCCCGGAAAGTTCTTCCCCTTGAGGTGGCCGGTGTCGCGCTCCATGACCACCACGCCCTTGAAGGCCAGGGGAGCCAGGAGCCTGGCCCCGTCCAGTTTGAGGTCGAGCGCGAAGTCCCGGGCCCGGAGGTCGTACCGGAGGGTGGCGATGACATGCCCCTGGAACACCACCTCATCGGTGCGGTCCTCGCCCGCCACCTTGTTCAGGAACACCAGCCGGTTCTTGAGAAAATGGGAGGTGCCGAAATACCGCTGGAACAACGATGCCAGAACGTTCGCGGTGCGCCCCATGGCCGGCCGGAGGTCGCCCGGCTTCGACACCTCGAAGCGTCTGCCGCGGGATGAGCACATGTCACATTTCTCGCCCAGTATGACCGTGCCGCACTCATCGCACCAATGGAAACCGACCTTGCCGTGCTCGAAACGGGGCATCACATCAAAATGGGTTCCATATTTCAAGTATTGCCCGTCATCCATCACACGATAAGAAGGACCAGGCCTATGAACGCCCCATACAACACGCCGCCCAGGAGAAGGTTGGGCAGGCCGATCGCCCTTCTTGACGAACTGATGTACAGCACCGCGGCGGAGAGCAGGGCGATGATCATGGAGGCCGCCTGCAGTGCCTGCTGCGGCTCCCCGATGTCGATGCTCCATGGCGTGAGCAGCAGGCCGATGGTGACGGGGATGCAGGACTGGAACACCATGGCCCCCGTGAGGTTGCCCATGGCGTACACGTCCTTGCCGCTCCTGACCCACGTAAAGGAGTTATACATCTCCGGAAGCTCGGTGGCCATGGGGGCGATGAGGAGCGACAGGACCGGTGCGGGGACCCCGAGGGCCGAAGAGATCTCCTGGATCTGGTCGACGAACATGGCCGCTCCCGCCACGATCCCGACGACCGCCAGGAGGACCTGTCCGACCATCAGGGCGGTGGGCGGCTCCGCCTCGCCGTGCTTGCCGGACATGAGGCCGAACAGGCGCATGGTGTACAGCGGCCCCGCATCATCCTCCAGGTCGGCGCCCTGGCGCATGGTCCGCCGGATGCAGGCTCCGTACAGCAACAGAAGCCCCAGGCCGAGAAGGTAGCGGGGCCATTGCAGATGGCTGGGGAGGAAGGCCGCGGCAGCGGCCAGGGCGTAGGCCAGGAGGAAGAAGCCCAGGTCGCGCCTCACCAGATCGCCGTCGAGTTTCAGCGCCCGTGACGAGCGCCGGCGCCGGAAGAGCAGCAGCGAGAGGCCGCACACGAACAGCGCCAGGGTGCCGATCATGAACGGAGAGCCCATGATGGCCCCCACGCCTATCTCCTGGCCCACGCCGTTCGAGGCGGGGAGAAGGAGAATGGCGATCAGCGGGACCATCGTCTCCGGGAGCGCCGTGCCCACAGCCGCCAGGACGCTGCCCACCGCCCCCCGGGAGAGGTTGAACCTACTCGCCACCCATTCGATCCCGTTGGTGAACAGCTCACAGCTTGCCAGGATGACTATGAAGCTCAGAATGAACAGCGGGAGGTCCATGGGCGCCAAGGCCATGGCGAAAGCGTACTTTAGATTGTCGTATGGCCGAGCCCAGCGCCTTGTTCGAGGCGTCAGGTGGATTCCGGCGGGAGAAAAACTATTTGAGCAAGCGCTTCATCGAAGTGGAAGATGCGAGATTACGGCGTCATCAATGTCCCAAGGAACTACGGCAGGATCTCGTTCAGCCGTACGGAGGTCAGGAACATCCTCATAGCGGTGGGGGCGCTTACCATAGCGTTCACCATCACCTTCCTGGGAGGCCTTGCAGGGCTGACGAGGGCCAATCTGCCCACGGCGCTGTACGCTCTTGTCGTCTCCTTCATCGCCGTCCTATCGGGATTCATGCTTCACGAGCTGGGACATAAGTTCACGGCCCAGCGGGCGGGGGCCTGGGCCGAGTTCCGGGCCCAGCCGTCCGGCCTCCTCATGGGCATCTTCTTCTCCTTCCTGGGGTTCATATTCGCCCTGCCGGGCGCGGTGTACATACAGGGCATGATCTCCCGCAAGCAGAACGGGCTCATCAGCCTGGCAGGCCCGGCCATCAATCTGGCGCTGGGAGCGGCGTTCGTCGCGCTGTACCTCGTCACCGGCTCGGGACTGCTGTCGACGGCGTTCTACATCATAGGCTCGGTGAACTTCCTGCTGGCGGCGTTCAACCTGCTGCCCATACCCCCGTTGGACGGCTCCAAGGTGCTGCGCTGGAGCGTGCCCGCCTACGTGGTGACGTTCGGCGCCGCGCTGGTCATGGCAGCGCTGATCTTCACCGGAACCCTGTGAGGGGGCTCATCCCCTGTCGCAGTACCCGTCGCACGGGTACCGCAGGTGGGTGATGATGCTGCCCTCCCAGGCCTGCAGCTTCCCCGGGTTCATGATATTGTTGGGGTCGAGCGCCCTCTTGATGGCGGCCATGGCCTCCAGCATGGTGGCGCGCTCCTTCTGGAAGTAGGGGGCCTTGGAGATGCCCACCCCATGCTCGCCCGTGACCGTCCCGCCCAGCTTTACGGAGACGTCGAAGATCTCCTCCACCGCCTTCTCCCCGTTCTTCCATGACTCCTCCGACTCGGGGTCCAGGAGCATCTTGGTGTGCAGGTTGCCGTCGGCCGCGTGTCCGTAGGTGCCGACGATGACGTTGTACTTCTTGGCAATCTGCCCGAACGCCACCACGGCCTCGGGGATCTTCGAGATGGGTACCGCCATGTCATCCGCCAGCGACACCGAGCACAGGTTGGAGTACAGGCGGGACAGGGACGCCATGACGCTCTTGCGGGACGCGGTCCACTTGGCCATCTGGGCCGGGTCGTCCGACTGCTGAAGGCCCACCGCCCCTATGCTCTCGCATACCTTGACGACCTCTTCCAGCTCCTCGGCCACGATTTGGGGGTGGCCGTCCACCTCGATCATGCAGAGCGCCTCGACGTCCGGCAGGCCGGCGTTGACCACCTGGTTGACGGCCCTGATGCAGGTCGAGTCCATGATCTCCACCGCCGAGGGGAGCAGAGGCTTGGCGATGAGGGCCGAAACGCACTTCCCGGCCTTCTCCAGGGTATCGAAGCCGGCCACGATCATGGCGGTCTTCTTGGGCTTGGGAACGATCCTGAGAGTGACCTCGACGATGATGCCCAGGGTCCCCTCGCTGCCCACGAACAACCTCTCCAGCTGGTAGCCGGAGGCGTTCTTCAGCGTCCTGGTGCCCACCTCGATGAGCTCACCGGTGGGCAGCACGACCTTCAGGCCGAGAACGTAGTCGCGCGTGCCGCCGTACTTGATGGCCCTCATCCCCGAGGCGTTGGTCGCGACCATGCCTCCGATGGTGGCCGCCTCGGCGCTGCCTGGGGCGGGAGGGAAGGAGAACTTGTACTTGCCAAGGGCCTTCTGGAGGTCGTCGTACACGACGCCGGGCTCGCACACGCAGTAGAGGTCCTCCACCCTGATCTCCTTGATCTTGTTCATGCGGCTCAGGTCGATGACCATGCCCTTCTCCAGCGGGACCGCCCCGCCGCAAAGGCCAGTGCCAGCGCCGCGCGGCACCACGGGGATGCGCAGGCGGTTGGCCAGCGCCACGAGGTCGGCCACCTGCTGGGGCGTGCGCGGCTGCACCACCACCTCGGGCGTCACATGATGGATGGATGCGTCGAACCCGTAGGTGTACAGGTCCGCCATGCTGGTGGAATAATTCTCAGTGCCCACGATCGTCCCTATCTCGGCCAGTACGTCCTGCTCCATGACATCACTATCAGGACCATGGCAGGAGCGGATAAAAACATGCTCCCAAATCGTGCGGCCCGGCCGCGATGGGTGGCGCCCCATGACGGAAACCGCAGCGAGGCGGTCCGGCGCTAGGGATTATGCATATGAAGAATTATGAATAATATTACGAAGTTAAATGCAAAGGTATTTCCTTATAGATACTCTTAGATGATTATACAGGAGGTTGAGATATGGTTGCTCTTCCAAAAGATGTATTGGACCTGGTCAACGACAAGGGCTCCTCCAAGATCCTGGGAACCAGATCGCCGAACGGGGATGTGCACTTGATCAACGTGGGTGGCTCCGGGGCCCTGGATCCCGAGACCATATTCGTGGGCGAGATCTTCATGAAGGCCAGCGGAGAGAACCTCAAGCTGGCCCAGAAGGAGGGCACCCGGGCGTCGTTGCTGGTGAGCAAGGGGCCGCAGTCCTACGAGATCAGGTGCAAGGTCAAGGACCACGTCACCTCGGGACCGGTGTTCGACCAGATGAAGGGGGCCTTTGCCCAGATGAAGTTCGACCTCAAGGGACTGTGGCTCCTGACCCCCGAGTGCGTCTGGAACGAGAGCCCCACCTGGGACGGCGGCCGCAGGATGGTCTGAGCGGTCCTGACCGGTCACTGGACCTCAAACCCCTTACCTTTCCCTATTACTTCTGCTCCACCTTGACATTGGCGTCGCGAAGCACCTGCACCGCCCTCTCCAGGAACGTCTCCTTCATCAGGATATGGTCGGTGGAGAACGTCGATATGGCGAACAGCGAGATGTTGTGGTCGGCCAGCAGCTTGGTGATGTATCCGAGGAAGCCGATGAGATCGAACGGCATGGCCATCTCGAAGGATATGATGCGCAGCGGCTTCTCCTCCTCCAGCACGTCCAGCTCGTGACCGACCTCGGCCACCACGCTGATCTCGTGGCCGTCGGTCATCACCGCGAAGATCCCCGGCCCCATCTCGGGGACGGAGCGCACCTTTGCCAACGTATACTCCTTCTCGCGCACCGTCGCCCGCAGATCGGCCTCCCTGTTGAACTCCTCGAACTTCATAGCGACTTAACCTCAGGGACCTCGTAGAACGGACCCATTGATAGTTCTCTTGACCGATAGGCAACATTCGGACAGGATCGTTGTCGATATGGGGACGGCGGGATCATCCGTCCCGTTCCAGATCGAGATAGATCCCCGCATATTGATGGGCCGAGTCCGCCCAGGTCCTCCGAGAGGCGAGCTCGCGCCCATTGGCCCCCATGCGCCTGGCCTCATCTCTCGTCAGACCGCTCAGGGTGGACACCATGTCGTCGATCGAATCGACCAGAAAGCCCGTCTCCCCCTCACGGACCCATTCGTACATGTCTCCCTTGTCGGTCGTCATCACGGGCCGGGCATGGCTCAGGGCCTCGATGACGGTCCCTGAGGTGGTGACCCATTCGAACGGCATGAGCAGGATGTCCGACGCGGCATAGTAGTCGGCGATCTCCCCGCCAGATAGCCGGCGGAGGTCCAGCATGAACTTGTCAGGATACCGTTCCTGGTGATCGATGATCGTCTTCCTGATGGCAGGGTCCGGGCAGGCCCCCGCCACCAGTCCGATGTATCCCACGGGAAGCCTGCTGACCGTCTCCAGATAGGCCCTTATGCCCTTGTTCCATCGGTTCGGCCCCAGCATCAGGACGACAAGGCGGTCCTCCGGGACGCCCAGCTTCCTCCTCGCCTCCACGGGATCGACGGGCTCCACCTGGTCGACATAGCTGCCGTGATGGATGACGTCGAGCGGAAGGGCATCGCCATACTTGGACATGGCCGCCTCCTTGGCTCTCGTGCTGTGGACCACGCCCCGGTCCGCCCAAGCGAACATCGTCCTCATGGCCGCTTCGTCCCTCTCCGTCGAGCCGAACTGTGTCCGGTGCGGGACCAGATTGTGGATCGTCCATACCACCTTGAGGCCAAGGAGGTCGCAGAGCCGAGTGGTGAACCTCAGCTGCCAGAACCTGTTGAAGGGCATCCAGTTGATGTGCAGCACCCTGAACCCGTTCAAGCGCGACCAGATCAGCCGGAGGATCGAGTACGGCATCTGCTTGCCGAACCAAGGGATGAGCGTGACCTCGATCCCCTGCGCCCGCAGTTCCCTTGACAGGTTATCGAGATAAGGGCCGGACGAGGACGGGCATAGCATCACCTTGACCGTCTTGCTCATTGACCCCACTCTCTCTTCAGGACCGCCATGGTGACGTCGTTCCGATAGCGTCCGTTCTTGAACCGCGCGCTTCTATGGACGCCTTCCCGCCGGAAGCCGCACCTCTCATAGAGGCCCATGGCGCGGTGGTTCTCCTCGTCCACGGTCAGGTACACGCGGTTGAGGTTCACCTCGTCGAACAGGTAACGGAGCATCGTCCTCACCGCATCGGTGCCGTAGCCCCGGCCCCAGGCATCCTTCTCCCCTATGATCAGCCATAGATTGCATCGGCGCTCCTCCCACTCCAGCCGGCTGATGCCGCAGTAGCCTATCAGCTCGCCTCCCTCGTTCAAGATGGCCAGGGTCCTGTCGTCGGTGCCGCGGCGTTCGCTGTACCACTGCTCCATCTCCTCCAGGCCGTAGCGGGGCGCTGACAGCAGGTACCTCGTCACCTCGGGGTCGTTCATCCACCGCACGACCGCAGGCAGGTCGGAGCGCTCCAGCGCCCTCAGGCGCACCAGCTCGCCCTCGATCATGTCGAGCCCTCGTCCCTGAGCACGCTCATGACGTGACTGGAGCGGTATGCCCCGCGGTGATGGTGGTCGTCGCGCAGCGTCCCCTCGTGGACGAAGCCGCATGCCTCGAAGCATGCGATCGCCCTTTGGTTGTGCTCCGCCACCAGAACGTGGACGCGATGGAGGTTCAGCACATCGAAGGCATATCTCACCATGCTCTCGGTCGCCTCCTTTCCCAGGCCCTTGCCCCACTCCTCGCTCTCTCCGATGACCACCGTCAGCCGGGCGGAGGCCGCCAGCATATCGATGGAGGTCAACGACGCATACCCCAGCGCTCTGCCGGTGGCGTTCTGTAGGATGAAGTATCGCTCGACGGACGAGGACACCGCCCGCTCGAGGGAGCGCCTCACCTCCTCCATGGAGGGGGCGAACAGCTCCTGAGGGAGCGGCATGTGCTCCATCACCCGAGGATCGTTGTACCACCTGTACATGAGCCAGACGTCCTCGGTCTGGAGGGCCCTGAGATGTAGTTCCTCTCGGTCGACCAACTCTCTCACGCTCCAGGGGGAGGAGCGCGGGAGCCGGATAAAAACGTGGCCCATGTAAAAGGTCATAAATGTGTAGAGTATTCGAATGTCCATGGATGCCAGGATCGTACTTCTGGGGCCCCGGGTTCAGGAAAGGGGACCCAGGCCAAGAGGCTGTGTCAGGAACTTGATCTTACCCTCATCTCCACCGGCGATCTCCTTCGCCAGGCGGTCAGGGACAACACGCCCCTGGGCGTGGAGGCCAAGGGATACATGGACGCCGGCAAGCTGGTGCCGGACCAGCTGGTCATCGGCCTCATCAAGGAGAAGCTGGACGGCCTGAAGGGAGGGTTCCTGCTGGATGGCTTCCCCCGCAACCTGGAGCAGGCCAAGATGCTCGACACCATCACCGAGGTGAACATGGCGGTGGAGCTGGACGTGGACGAGGACATGATCGTCGATCGCATCGTCAAGCGGCGCAGCTGCCGGCAGTGCGGCGAGGTGTACCATCTTGATGCCAAGCCTCCCCGGACCCCGGACGTGTGCGACAAGTGCGGCGGGGAGCTGTACCAGAGGTCCGACGATTCCGAGGAGACCGTCCGCAACAGGCTGAAAGTGTATCATGAGAAGACCCAGCCACTGATCGACCTCTACGGTGAGCGCGGCATCCTGATCACCATCGACGGGCGGGGAAGCATCGACGACGTGTACCGCCGCATGGTCGATGCCATACGGGGCTTCAAGAAGTGACGGCCCATCGCGGAGGGCGCCCATGCGCCCTCCCGAACAAAACATTTAAAATATTGTAGCAGTTTCCAGGCAAGTACACAGCCCCGTAGTGTAGTGGTCAATCATGTGGGACTCTGGATCCTGCGACGCAGTTCGAATCTGCCCGGGGCTACTCTTCTCATCACCTTATGAGGTCCTTGGCCTCCAGGTGCTCATCTCCGGCAGCCAGGTCCTGGAAGTACTGCTCGGCGTCCAGGGGCCCTCTGGCGAACAGAAGGTCGCCCTCCATGAGCATGGTGTCGCGGTCCGGACCATAGATGTAGCGGCGGCCGCGGCGTATGGCGATGACGTACATCCCGCTGTTGGTGGCCAGCCTCACCGCGCCCAGGGTGCTTCCGGCTAGATCGGAGGACGGATGGACCGTGGCCGTGGTGATGATGACGTCCGAGTCCCTCAGTGACAGCTCGATGACCGGATGAAGCGGCATGTCCGAGCGCACCACCTGCGCGATCTTGAGCGCCGCGTAGGATATGTCCCTGACCGACTTGGACATCCTGATGATGGCCAGCGCCTTGGGCGAGTCGCGGTCCTCTATGGCCCGCTTGATCGCCAGCTCCTCGATCTCGTCCCCCAGCTCATCCATCCGCGCGTGCATCTGGATGACCTCCTCGGCGATGTCCTGGTTGTCGTAGAGAAGGGAGGAATAAGCGAGGTCCACCATCAGTTCGGAGGTGTCCTTGATCTCCAGCAGCATGTCCTCCAGGCCCATGTTCAATCATCCTCCGGATATTCTGGCCACTTCTCCTCACCGGACGCGAAACGCTTCAGCCTCTCATAGCCGTCCTCGGTGCCCCGTACGATCAGGACGTCTCCGCCCTTCAGGCGAAGCGTCTCCTCGGGATCGTATATCCAGCGTATGCCCCTCTTGACGGCGATGATGCGCATTCCCGTCTCCGCCTCCACGCTCATGTCGGCGATGGTGCGGCCCTTCATGTCCGACCGCTCGGACAGGGACAGCAGGTGGATCTTCTCCTCGGCGTTCTTGAGCACCAACGAGAGGAATGGAGTGGGCGACGGACCGATCTCCAGCAGGTCGACCATGTCCCCCGCGGCACGGGAGATGATGGCGGCCGCCTCGGCGACCTCGAGCAGGCCGGACAGCATGGTGGCGTCCTCCTTGTTGCGGGCGGCCAGCATGGCGCGGACCTTGATCTCGTGGTTCAGCAGGTCCACCCGGGATTCCAGATGCTGGACCTCCTGTCCGATCTCCTGGCTATCGAAGATGAGGGATGAATAGGCAAGGTCCACCACCACCTCGGAGATGTCCTTCATCTCGGTGAGGAGTTCCCGGACCGTGTACCGACTCTCCTCGCCCACCTCATCCGACCGCATATGCTTCCCCTCCTACAATAGAACATGAGGATTCGGGGACCATGCGATCGTGGAACCGATGTCTTGGTCTATTACCCATTACTATCCGGGCAAACGCCCCTCCGGCCGGTTAATTGCCAAATGACATATATTTACATTAGGTCGGCCTTCTCGGACATCAACGCCTGACCAAAATAAAAATAACGGTGGCAGGATACCATGACAGGGTGAGGTTTATGGCTAGGAGGGCAGGGTCATTCTTCTCAAGGAACAGGTCGGTGTTCTCGCTCGGCCTGGTGGCCTGATGATCTCCTCCCTGGGCGACCTTCTGGCGGGCGCCACCCTGGGCTACATGACCGACACCTTGGAGCTCCTGCCGGGCCTGATGATCCTGATACCTCCGGCCATTGGCATGAGGGGCAACATCTTCGGGGCGCTGGGCAGTCGGCTGGGGACGGCCATGCACATGGGCACCTTCGAGGTCTCCTTCCGGCCTCGATCGATCCTGCGCCAGAACATGGAGTCGTCCCTGATCCTGACCCTCATCATGTCCCTGCTCATGGGCATCCTGGCCAAGGTGGTGGCGGACCTCTTCGGAGCGACCAGCACCTCGATGCAGGACTTCGTGTTCATCTCGGTGCTGGGAGGCGTGCTGGCGGGGCTGGTCCTCTTCGTGATCAACGTGATAGTGGCAAGGACCGGTTTCGAGAGGAACTGGGACGTGGACAACATCTCGGCGCCCCTCATCACCGCGGCGGGGGACATCATCACGCTGCCCATGCTGTTCCTGGCGGCCATCATAGTGCTGGGCTCTCCGGCGCTGCTCATCGACATATTCTTCGCGTTGTTCATCGCCGCCACCCTTGCCTTCACCATCCTGCTGATCCGAAAGGGGCAGAAGGAGGTGAAGCGGGTGGTGCGCCATAGCTTCCCGGTGCTCGCCCTGTGCATGGCGCTGGACCTGGTGGCCGGACTTACCATTGACCATCAGCTGGAGAGCCTGGTGGCCCTACCCGCGCTCCTGGTGCTGATACCGCCCTTCCTGGAGGACGCCAATGCCCTGGGGGGCATACTGACCTCCAGGTTCTCCACCCTGCTGCACATGGGTCAGATGGACCCCGTGGGCGTCCCGGGCACGGCGGCCCGGGAGAACTTCGCCATCACCTACGTGTTCGCCCTGTGGGTGTTCACGCTGGTGGGCGTGTCGTCCTACGCGGTGGCCTGGCTGATGGGGCTCGACTCGCCTCCCCTGTGGGACATGGTGGTCCTCACCCTGGTGGCGGGCCTCATCACGGTGACGACGCTCAACATCATCGCCTACTACGTGGCGGTGGTGACCTATCGCATGAACCTCGACCCCGATGACCATTCGATCCCCCTGACCTCGTCCGCGGTGGACATGATAGGTTCGTTCGCCCTCATCGGCGTCATCCTGCTCATGGGGCTGGGATGAGCGAACAACAACCTTTTACCCTACAGTCCGTTCCGGTTGTGAGTGAGCGTCCATGATAGACAGGAAGGCCGTCATAGAACTGCTTGAGCATTATGACCTTGACAAGGTGAAGATCGGCGTCATCGGCTCCCATTCCGCCCTTGACACCTGCGACGGTGCGGTGGAGGAAGGGTTCCGCACCCTGGCGGTATGCCAGGAGGGCAGGGACGCCCCCTATTCCCGCTACTTCAAGGCCCACCGCGAGCCATCGGGAAAGCTCCGCCGGGGCATGGTCGACGAGGTCATGCTCCTTCCCCGGTTCAAGGACATCATGACGCCGGATAACATGGAGAGGCTGCGCTCCCAGAACGTCCTCTTCGTGCCGAACCGGTCCTTCACCTCCTACGTCTCCATGGACGCCGTGGAGAACGACTTCATGGTCCCGCTGGTGGGTTCCCGCAACCTGCTGCGCAGCGAGGACCGCGGCGGCCCCAAGGACTACTACTGGTTGCTGGAAAAGGCCAACCTGCCGTCCCCCCGCAAGATCACCGACCCCAAGGACATCAACTCGCTGAGCATCATCAAGTTGCATCACGCCAAGAAGAAGCTGGAAAGGGGCTTCTTCACCTGCGCCTCGTACCAGGAGTACAAGGAGAAGGCGGCGGCCCTGATGGCGCAGGGAGTGATCGACCAGGAGTGCCTCGACACGGCCCGCATGGAGGAGTACATCATCGGACCAGTATTCAACCTGGACTTCTTCTACTCCCCTCTCGAGAGGGAGGGGGAGAAGGTCGAGCTGCTGGGCGTGGACTGGAGGTTCGAGAGCTCGCTGGACGGGCATGTGCGCATACCCGCCCTTCAGCAGATGACCCTGAACGAGCAGCAGCGCATTCCCGAGTACACTGTGTGCGGCCACAATTCGGCCACCATCCGCGAATCGCTCCTGGAGAGCGCCTTCGAGCTGGCCGAGAGGTTCGTGTCGGCGGCCAGGGAGCACTTCGCCCCCGGCATCATCGGACCGTTCTGCCTGCAGACCTGCGTGGACAAGGACCTCAACTTCTACATCTACGACGTGGCGCCCCGCATCGGCGGCGGGACCAACGTCCACATGAACGTCGGCCATGCGTACGGCAACTCCCTGTGGAGGACCAATGTGTCCACCGGCCGCCGGCTGGCCATGGAGGTCCGGCGGGCCTTGGATGAGGACCGCCTGGCGGAGATCGTTACCTGAGACGGCATGTGGCGCCTGATCGACTCGGGATGCAGGAGCGCGGCCTTCACCGCCGCGGCCGACGAGGCCATCCTGGCCGCCCGGGCCGAGGACACGGCGCCCACCACCCTCCACCTCTATCGGCGCGACGCCCCGGCGGTATCCCTGGGCTATTTCCAGAAGGTGGGGGACTGCGTCGATCTGGAGGCGGCGAAGAGAGAGGGCATCTCCCTGGTCCGCCGCATGTCGGGCGGTAGCGCGATATTTTCGGACCGAGGGCAGCTGACCTACTGCCTGGTGGCCGGCGAGAGCGAGCTCCCCGGCACCGTGGAGGAGGTGTTCGAGAAGGTCTGCGGCGCGCTGATCGATGCGCTGTCGCGGTTCGGCCTCCAGGCCGAGCACCATCGACCGAACGATGTGCTGATCAACGGTCGCAAGATCTCGGGCAGCGCGCAGGTGCGGCGCCTGGGATGCATAGCGCAGCACGGGACCGTCCTGGTGGACACCGACCTGGAGCTGATGGACAGGGTGCTGCGCGCGGCCAAGAGGCCCCGGGACGGCATGACCACCATGGCCCTGGAGCTCGGTCGGGCGCCGGCCATGGACGAGGTCGCCCAGGCGGTGGTGGACGGCTTCCAAAGGACGTTCGGCGTGACGATCGCCCGAGGCCATCTGACCGATGGGGAGCGGGGATCGATAGCTCACCTGCTGGAGACGAAGTATTCCACCGAGCGCCACACCTTCATGAGGTGAGCGCTCAGAAGCTGCTCAGGTCCAGGTAGGCGATCTTGCGGTCCTCGGCCAGGAAGTTCAGCTTCTTGTGTAGCAGGAGCGAGGGGACGTTGTCCGGCGATATCGACGAGTGTATCACCATGGCCCCCTGCTTCTTGCCCTCCTGGGCCAGGTGGCGCATCAGCATGTATCCGATGCCCATGCGGCGGAACTCCGGGTCCACCCCGATGTTCTCCACCCACACTGCCTTCTCGATGCCGTCGATCCACGGGATCATCTGGGCGAAGACGAAGCCGACCACCTTGTCGCCCTCCTTGGCCACGAAGGACAGGCCGCCATCGCGGTAATGGGAGAAGGCCCCGCTGGCCGAGGCCCCCAGCTTCTGTCGGACCTCCTGGTCGAACTCCTCCCAATCCTTCTTCATGACCTGCTCCACATACTCGCGTATGCATGCCAGCTCCAGCATGCGCACCGAAACTCGGTCCTCGTCGGTGAGCGGGACGATCTTCATCTACATCTCCTCCGGGGCGCTCAGGCCGAGCGTGCTCAGCGCGTTGGCCAGCACGATGCGGGTGGCATCCACCAACGCCAGCCGGGCATCCTTCATCTCCTCGCCCTTGAGCACCGGTACATAGGTATAGAACTGGTTGAACGCCGACGCCACATCATGGCAGTAAACCGGTAGCAGGTGTATGCGGGCCTTCTCCCCCGCCTCCTCGATGACCGACGGGAACTTGGCCAGCTCCTTGATCAGCTTGGCCTCGTAATCGTTGGTGAGCACCGAGGGGTCGGTCGAGCGGTCGAAGTCGCCCGCCTTGCGCAGGATGCTGCACGCCCTGGCATGGGCGTACTGCACGAACGGGGCGGAGTTACCTTCGAAGTTCATGGCCTCCTCCCACTTGAAGACCAGCTGCTTCTCCGGCTGCACCCGCACGATGTTATATCGGACGGCGCCCCGTCCGATGGTGCGGGCGATCTCCTTCATCCTCTCCTCGGAGAGGTCGTCGCGGCGCTTGCGCACCTCCTCTAGGGCGCGCTCCTCGGCCTCCTCGATGAGGTCATCGAGGTACACCACCACGCCCTTGCGGGTGGACATACGCCCCTCGGGCAGGGAGACAAAGGAGTAGAAGATGCACTCCGGCGCTCGGTCCTTGCCGAGGAACCTCAGGGCGTTAGCCAGCTGGGCCTGCCCCAGCTTCTGGTCCTCGCCCAGGATGTTGATGACGCGGTCGGCCCGGCCAAACTTGTCCAGATGGTAGGCGATGTCCCGGGTGGTGTACAGCGTGGTCCCGTCGGCCCGGGTGAAGAAGAACTTCGTCCCACGGCCGTGGATGCCGCAGCCCTCCAGATCGAGGTACAGCGCGCCCTTGTCCTCGCGGCACACCGCGCACTTGCTCAGCTCGTCCACCACCCGGCGCGCTGCGCCGTCCTTGATGAAGTCCGACTCCCAGGTGAAGCGGTCGATCTGCACGTTGATGGCCTTGAGGCTCTGCACGATGCCGTCCAGCATGAGGCTGGCGGTCCGGCGCACGGCGTCGATGACCTCGGCGTCCCCGGCCTCGAACCGGACCAGCATGTCGGCGACCTGCTTGGCCACCTCCGGGTCGGCCTCCATCATCTGGTTGGCCTTGCGGTAGAACGGCACCAGCCGGTGGTCGGCCTTGTCGCTGTCGACGGCGTCCACCTCGGACGGGTCGATGTTCTCCAGGCCCCATGCCAGCAGCACCACCTGCTTGCCGACGTCGTTCACCAGATATTCGGTCGTGACGTCATAGCCGCACGCCCGCATGCACCGGGCCAGGGTATCGCCTATGATGGGGTTCCGGGCCCTGCCCACATGGATGGGGCCAGTGGGATTGACGGAGGTATGCTCCAGCAGCACCTTCTCCGGCCTCTTCTGCCCATGGCCGTATCCCGGGCCCTCGGCCAGCACGGTGCGGACGGTAGCATTGGCCAGGGCGGCCTTGTCCACATTGAAGTTCAGGTAACCGTTCTCGGCCCAGGCCCTCGACACCAGCCTCATGGCCGGCAACCGGCCCGCGGCCTCCTGGGCGATGGCGACCGGCGCTTTGCGCAGGACCTTGGCCAGGGGAAAGCATGGGATGGCCAGGTCGGCGATGCCGGTGGACGGCGTCTCTATGTCGAAGGGCGTCTCGACCCCCATGGAGCGGAACGCCTCCTGGGCTGCGCTCTCCACTTCGGAACGGAACTGGCTCAAGGGGTCCATTACATCACTCCCGTGGTGAACCTCAGTATGGCGGCGAAGCCCCCGAAGGCCTTCATGAGCATCTCGCCCTCCTCGGAGTCGACGGACAGCAGCTCGACCGTCGTCCCGACCTTCTCCGCTTCCTCGTAGAGGTCATCGATGACGTCCTTGCTCTCGAGGATCTCCGGGGTCGAATCGGGGCAATCAGGGCATGCGACGTCCTCCTCCCGGTCAAGGGTCGCCTCGCCCTCGTTGCCGCAGGAGCATCGGTACCTCACCCGCTTCTTCCTCAGGCCCTCGGACAGCAGCAGGGTGTCCACCGCGCCGATCTGGAGGGCCTTGCGGACCTGTTGCTCGCCATATGTGGAGAGGCCCCCGTCGGTCTTCCTGATCTCCTCCAGCAGGCGCTGCATGAGCTGCTTCTCCCTCATCAGGTCCAGTTCTTGCAGCGAGTCCTTGGCCTTCTCCACCAGCTCCTTCAGGCCGTACTCGTCCGTGTAGCCAGTATCGAAGGAATCGATGATCTTCTTCTGTATCTCGTGATGGAGGTAGCCCTCCTTGATGAAGAAGTCCTTGGTGGCGCCAGGGCCCCCGATGATCACCCCTAGCATATCGGGCTCGTTGAGGAAGGTCTCCGAGGCCACCTCCCCGACCTTCTTGAAGAACTCGTGGGCGGCGATCTCGATGAGCCGCTCGAAACGGACCGAGGACTGACCTCCCCGGCTGTGCTTGGACGGCACCAGGGAGGGGAAGTTCTTGACCGGCACCACCCTCTTCCCCTTCAGCAGGCCGATGGTCGCCTCGGAGCGGTCGATGACGATCAGCCCGAAGGTCTTCTTCTCGTCGAGCATGTCCCATAGCTTCTCGGTGTAGAACTCGGAGTCGCACCGGTACATGAACGTCGTGATCGGTTCCGGCGGCTCCAGCGTGTACTGGACCTGCTTGGTCTGGTCGCCCACCGTGGCCACCTCGCCGACGAAGAATATCAGACCGTTGGCCGGCGGCGTCTTGAAGTATTTGAGACGGGCAAGGATGGACTCCAGGGCGCCGCTGACGGCCTTGTTGGTCCTCTTGCTCTTGATGTTCTGTGACTGCGACAGCTCGCCCCGCAAGTAGTTTGCGACATCGAAGATCTGCTTGTCCGGCGGTATGTACACTGACACCAGCTCGGTACCGCGCCCCTTGAGGTCCCGGATCTCCTCCAGCGCGCGCTTGAAATCGTACCGGCGCTTCTCCATCATACTGTCATTAACGGCTTCAACCTGAGCCATGATCATTACAACCCTGATTCTGCGCTCATCTCTAAATGAAGGGCTGTAATAAAGCTTTGCTAATCTCGACCGAGGCTGGCGGCGAGAGGCGCCGTCCTTCACAGGACATGGCGCACGAGCGCCTTCGGCCGACGGGGATGGACGTCAGCTCCGGTGAGCATGCATCGGCACAGGTCGGCGCGAGGCATGTTGAGGAGGTCGGCCAAGGCGCCGGTCGTGAGAGGATAGGCGACGTTCATCGATGGCCCTTCCCCGCTCCCTTCAGATGAGGCGCCCGGGGCAAGGGTTATCAAGGGCAATTTCATTGCTGGCGGCATGGATCGGGTGGTCATCTCTCTGGGAGGCTCCATCATCATCCCGGGTGATCGGGACGGCGAGTTCTTGAAGCGCTTCGCGTCCCTGCTGAGGGAGCTGTCCAAGGAAAGAGAGCTGTTCGTGGTGTGCGGAGGGGGAAAGACCGCCCGCACCTACATCAACATCGGGAGGGAGCTCGACGGCACCGAGCGGCAGCTCGACGAGATGGGTATCATGGCCACCCGCCTCAACGCCCGCCTGCTGCAACTGGCCCTGGGGGACCTGGCCGAGCAGTCGGTCCCCTGCACGGTGGAGGAGGCCGCCAGTCAGGCCGGCCGCGGAAAGATCGTGGTCATGGGAGGGACCACCCCGGGCCACACCACCGACGGCGTGTCCGCATCATTGGCCGAGTCGGTGGGAGCGACCAGGATCGTAAACGCCACCTCGGTGGACGCGGTATACTCGGCCGATCCCCGGAAGGACAGTTCCGCGGAGAGGTACGAGAGGCTCTCATTCCAGCAGCTGAAGGACCTGCTGGGGAACGAGCACGGCGCCGGAGCCTCGGGGGTGTTCGACCCCATGGGGGCGTCCATCGTGATGCGGTGTCGCATTCCAGTGATGGTGGTGGCCGGCAGGGACCTCGAGGAGATGTCCAAGGCGATACAGGGGCTGCCCATCAAGGGGACGGTCATCGACGGTTGATGCGGGAATAAGGTTATCTCCCTTAGGAGGGATTAGCCGACGTATCAACGAGGTGTGAACATGGCCGACGACAATGATAAGCAGTGCAGGCGCCTTGGCAATTTGAAGGACACCGTCAGCGCGGATGAGGCAGTGGCGGAGATGGGTTGCCGCATGGGGAACTACATCCCCAGCACCCTTGCCCACATCAAGAAGCACAACCCGGAACTTGCGGTGGCGATCAAGGAGCTGGACCGCGTTCTGATGGAGGATGGTGCTCTCGACCGGAAGACCAAGCGCCTCATCGCCATGGCCTGTGTGGCCGTCCGCATGTGCGAGGATTGCGTCTATGCCCAGGCCAAGACCGCCATCAACTACGGCGCCACCAAGGAAGAGATCGTGGAGGCCATGCACGTGGCCGTCGTGACGGGCGGCGTACCGGCCTGGTCGGTGGCCAAGAAGGGCCTGACCCAGGCGTTCAACGAGCTGGAGGGCACCAACGAGGTCGTCCCGGAGAACACGCCCGGCGGGACCGCGGACATGGGCAAGGGCTGCCGCGGCGGCCGTCACGAGTGAGCGCGATTAAAACCCTCAAGGTCGGAGCTGTCCACCGTCTCCCCTCCCAGGTCCCGGACCAGGGACGAGACCATGGTGGCCTCCGACCGCTTCATCGCTTTTCTATGAACATAGGCGGTGGTGGTGCCGCTGGCCTCCATGGCCGCGGCGATGCTGCGGCGAAGCGAATCGGCATCGTTCAGGTCCATGGCGTAGGAGGGCAGCATGTGGCCGAACGATATGCGACGGGACAGCGCGACCTCGCTGAACCGGGGGGCATAGTGGCCGCCCCCGATGCCGATGGCCGCCGGGCACTTCTCCACCTTTACTTCCAGGAGGCTCCGGGCCAGGACGGCGGCCGCTTCCTTGTCCTCCCAGGCCCGTTCGTCGCTGCCGATCTCCACGAACAGCGTGGGCCTGGACAGCAGGGGGCCATGATGGGTGACCTCGAACACCACGTCATGCGGCAGCCCCTCCGCCTCGGCCTTGATGCGCCGGAGCAATGAGGTCATCAGGTCCGGCGCCGCCGGGGTGAGCGTTTCCTCCCTGCCCCCGTATTCGGCCTTGCCCCAGTTACCGATGGGGTGGACCGTCAGGGAGGGCCTGCCGGATGCCGCCCGGTGCCTGGACAGGAACACGACCTCGTCGACCGTCCGCCCCAGCGCCTCCTCTGCGGCCACATCGATGCCTTCGGCGTGGATGTGGAGCGCGTCCGTCGATATCATCCAGAGGTCCCCCCGGCGGATGATGGGACGACCTTCGAACTCTCCCTCCTCCGTCCAATCGGCCGATGCGCGCATCGCCTCGGCGATGTTCACGCTGGCCACATCCTGCAGGCTGCACACGATCAATCTCATCCAGTTCACCGCCGGCCAACTGGCGAACTGCGACCGCCATATTTATGTTCCTCCGCCATGGGAGCTCTGCGGATCTTGGGCACCCAGTATTATCGTTATCAAAGTATACGGTTAGCTACATACTTTTTATAGGGTCCTGGAAGATTCTCATTGCATGCCCGGCACTCTCACCGTGGGCGAGAGGATTGTCCTCCATCTCGGACAGTACAGCAAATATCTGGACAGCTACGATGCGCCTCTGGACGTTAGCCAGGACGGCATCGCCTCCGCCTTGCGCATCTCGCGTGCTCACGCCGCCATCGAGCTCAAGAAGCTCAAGGAGAACGGCGAGGTGCTGGAGAAGCTCGTTCACATCAAGCGTGGCAAGACCAAGCGCAAGGCGTACTTCCTCACCCCCGCGGGCGAGGAGCGGGCGTCCAGGGTGAGGCAGTTCGCCGAGAGCGAGGGGATCGAGGTGCAGGCGTTCCTGGACCTCAAGAAGTGCAAGGGGCCGGAGCTGTGGAGCGTCCTCGACGAGGCGTGCCGAGAGGTGCTGGGCCAGGCAGGGGTGTTCCGCCGGCCGTTCCGCCGGGACGCTCTGCCGGAGACCACGATCTCGTTGCTCCCGGTGGACCAGGAGGGCATGGTGGACCTCCCCGAACCGTTGAAGGAGTACGGGGCCACGGTGTTGAGCGAGGAGGAGCTACGCCGCTATCACAGCTTCGCGGCCGACTACTGGCTCCGAGAGGGGGACTATCGCGAGCGCCTGTACCACCTGGTGGCCGCGGGGCGAGGCAAGGAGGCGGAGATGCTTCTGTCGTCCAAGGCCAACGTGCTGCTTGCCAACGCCGATCGGGACCTCCATCTCATATTCTCCTCGGTCACCCCGTCGGAGCGCTACCGCGGCCGGGTGTTGTTCGCCCAGGCCCAGGCCGCCCTCCGCGCGGGGGAGCTGGATGCCGCCCTCGACAGGTCAAGGGAGCTGCAGTCATCCACCGTGCCCGGGGAGAGGGTCAACGGCATCACCATGGAAGGCCTGGTGATGCGCGAGAAGGGCGAGCTGGTCCGCGCCTATGCCCTCCTGGAGAGGGTGAGGGACGAGCTGCCAGAGCCCAGCGCCCTCTTGGAGTGCGAGATCGCCGAGACCCTCATACGGGCGGAGCGCCTGCCCGAGGCGAGAGGGGTGCTCGAGAACCTGCTCACCGGCGAGGTCAGGGAGGCCGACCAGCTCGAGCGCATCTTCTACCTGCTGGGAATGACCTACCTGCGCTCCGGCATGGCGCATGAGGCGGTGAGATCGTTCAGCAAGAGCCGCGGCGCCGCCCGGGACAAGGAGAACGGCGAGATCTACCTGCGCCTCTCCGACGCCTACTCCCTCATGGGAATGGAGGAGAAGGCGGTGGAATACGCGCAGCGCGCCAAGAGGACGCGCCGGTCCAACATGGGCAAGACATGAAAATAATGGATGAAATGAAATAACAATCTCCGTATTACTTCATCGGGAGGAGTAATAGTGGCAGTATCGCTAACAGTGGGCGAACGCATCCTGTTCCACCTGCTGCAGTACACGAAATATCTTGATTCGTTCGACGTGCCCATCGATATAACTCAGGACGGCATCGCCGCGGCATTGCGCATCTCGCGCGCCCATGCCGCGCTGGAGCTCAAGAAGCTGAAGAACGCCGACGAAGTGAAGGAGCGCTTGTCGCACATCAAGCGGGGCAGGACCAAGCGGAAGGCGTACTTCCTCACCGTGACCGGAGAGGCGAGGGCCCGTAAGATCAAGATGCATGCCGAAGAGAACGGCATAGACCTTACTCCGTATCAGGACATCAGGAGGTGCAAGGGACCGGAGCTGTGGAGCGTCCTGGATGATAAGTTCAAGCCAGTGGTGGCCATGTCCTGCGTGTTCCGCAAGCCCTTCCGAAGAGAGGTCCTGCCGGACATAGCTACCTCCCTGCTTCCCGTGGACGAGCGGGGGATGGTTGACCTGCCGAAGGAGCTGAAGGAGTACGTCCTATCCGTCACCGACCCGGAGAAGGTCCGCGACTACCATAGCTTCGCCGCCGACTACTGGCTCCACTGGGACGACCTCAA
Source organism: Methanomassiliicoccales archaeon RumEn M1 (assembly GCA_001421185.1). Classification (GTDB taxonomy): domain Archaea; phylum Thermoplasmatota; class Thermoplasmata; order Methanomassiliicoccales; family Methanomassiliicoccaceae; genus DTU008. Next base: position 18,202 of record LJKK01000009.1, on the reverse strand, counting down.
GGAGGTCGTGTATCACCTGGTTTGCGCCCGCCGCCACGCCGACGCCGAGGTCCTGGTGTTCAATCACGCCAACGAGCTGTTGCTGTCGCCCGACGAGAGCCTGCTGGAGGCGGTCTCCAACATCCGCGATGTGAGCAAGGGGTACATCGGCACCCTGCATTACGTGCAGGCCGAGACGGCCCGGCGAGTGGGGAAGCACGAGTACTGCCTCATCATATGCAAGACCATGGAGGCGTCGAGCATTCCCTCGGAGCGATTCGACGGCTACATGATCGAGGGACTGAACTACATGGACCTCCAGGAATGGGAACTCGCCTACAGCGCCTTCATCCGCGCCCGCAACGTGTTCGACGAGCGTGTCGATGTCGCATTGGAGTGCAACATCGCCGAGGTCCTCATACGCAACAACGATTTCCACGAGCCCAAGGAGATCCTGCAGAGGCTGCTGCAGCGGCGGATAGAGAACCCGGAGCATGAATCCCGGGCGTACTTCCTCCTGGGGATCATCGCCATCCGGACCGGCGAGGACGACGAGGCCCTCAGGATGTTCCAGCTGTCGCGGGCGGCCATGAGGTCCAAGCAGGTGGAGCTGCTGAACAAGGTGTCCCAGATGTACTACGCCAACGGCATGAGGGACAAGTCCCTGGAGTTCGCCCTGATGGCCAGCTCCCTCAAAGAATCGGGGACGTTCTGAGCATGTCCACGTCGCTGATGTAGAGGTCCCTCAGGTCCTTGAGGTCCCATCGCAGCATGGCCAGCCGCTCGAAGCCCATGCCGAACGCTAGGACGGGGTGCTTGACCCCGAAGGGCGCGGTCACCTCGGGGCGGAACACCCCCGCGCCTCCCAGCTCCAGCCAGCGGCCCTTGAACTCCACCTCGACCTCCAGGCCAGGCTCCACATAGGGGAAGTAGCCCGGGCGGAACCGGACGTTCTTGAACCCCATGCGGCGGTAGAACTCCTTGATGACCCCGCACAGCATGTCGAAGGAAGCGTTCTCCTCCATGATGATGCCCTCGATCTGGGTGAACTCAGGCAAGTGGGTCGCATCGATGGCCTCCTTGCGGAACACCTTGCTGAGGGAGAACACCTTGACCGGCGGCTCAGGGTGCCGCCACAGGTGCCTGATGGTGTTGACGGTGGTGTGCGTTCTCAGCAGCGCCCTCTCGGACTCCTGGCGGCACCAGCGGTACCTCCATCCCTTGGAGCCCGTGTCACCGCCGGTCTCGTGCATGGCGCACACCCGCTCGATGATGTCCTCGTCCTCTAGTTCCATCCGGCAGGGGTTCTTGAGATAGAACGTGTCCTGGAGCTCCCGGGCCGGGTGGTCCTGAGGCGTGAAGAGCGCGTCCATGTTCCAGAACGCCGGCTGCACGTACTCCTCGTCGATCTCGGTGAAGCCCATGTCCACGAAGATGGCCCGCATCTCGTCGGCGATGCGGGTGAGGGGGTGCTTCTTTCCCGGATACACCGCCGGGGCAAAGGTCCTCACGTCATAGCGGCGGAGCTGCACGTCCTTCCACTTCCCCGTCTGGATCATCTCCGGCGTCAGCTGGGCGACCTCGTCCTTGACCTCAAGCCCCATGCCGATCAGTTCCCGGCCCAGGTCGGTCAGCTCCATCGTCCTGGTCACCACCAGCCGCTCGGCCACCAGGTCCTGGCGGGAGCGAAGGGCGGCGATAACGGCCTTGTCCAGCTCGTCCTCGGACATCTCGCCCCGGGCGAGCTGTTCCAGCAAGACCTCGTCGGCCATGGGGCGATCGAGGGCGGCGCGCCCGTCGTCCGTCAAGCGCAGCACGGTCCGGCCGTCGACCTTGGAGATGGTGGCGAGGTTCTTCTTCCTCAGCCATCCCAGGGCGATGGACGTCTCTTCCTTGGACAGTTCGGCGGCCAGGTCGGCCATGTCGCCCTCTCCGCCCTTGTCGGCCAGCAGGCGGATGGCCCTCCTCTCCGGAAGGCCACGCTGCAGCACCGAGCCGTCCTTGATGGAATAGACCTTCCGTGCCACCTCGGAGATCGCTACCGCCCCCTTGGACTGGAGCCAGGAGCCGGCGTTCATGACCTCCACCAGCTGCGAGAAGCCGCCGGCCTCGAACACCTGCCCTGGTGCCGCCGTACCGTGCAGACGGTCCAGCGCTAGCAGCAGCTTCGATTCGTTGGCGCTAAGCCCGGCGAGTATCTCCGAGGCGTTCATGAGTTAGCGTGAACGGACGGCTAGTAATTATCCTTTCGCTGGATGGGGCGGTCCGAGGCACCGACGCGGTTCAGGGAAGGTTGGCCTGGTCGCGCCGCTTGACGGGCTTGATGTCCACCACCGGGCTGCCGTCCAGGGCGTCCAAGCCCTCCACCGTCAGCTTGTTGCCCTCGACGGCCACCAGCCTCACCTCGGTGACGGCGATATGGTTCGGGCGCATCGGGCTGCGGGAGGCGAACACGCCCACCTCCGGGTTCCTGGGGTCCCCTCGCGGATGAACGCGCATCCGGAGCTCGGTCGTCCGGTCGAAGATGTACAGGACCAGTATCCGGTCGTTCTCCTCGATCCGAAATAGACCTTCCTGGTACTCCGGCAGGACCTCGATCTCGGCCCGTCCCCCCTCGTTGCCGATGACCCGGCCGATGGGGAGGATCTCCATCAGTCCCTCAGGACGAACTCGTCGATGCGGTCCTTGGCCTTCTCCCGGGCCTCCTGGTGCTTCTCGAGGAAACTGGCCACCGCGTCGCCGAGGCTCTTCTTGCATTCGCCGCACAGCACCTCGCCCTTCTTGCATCGGTCGTACAGCTCATCGAGCTTCTGGTCGTCCGGCTCGAACAGATAGAACTTGTACTTGAACACCGAGCAGACCTCGGGCCTTCCGCCGCTCTTCCTCTGCTCCTCGACCGTTACGGCGCCGCCCGTGAAGGCGGTGTTGATCTTCTTGCGCACCACCTTCGGCGGGTCGGTGGTGTATATGGTACTGGACGGCTGCGAGGAGGACATCTTGTCCCCTCCGCCCAGCCCGGGGAACATCTTGTTGTGCAGCAGCGCCGGCTTGTAGTAGCCGAGCGATGGGGCGATGTCCCTGGCGACCCTGAAATGAGGGTCCTGGTCGATGCCGCAGGGTATGAGGCAGGGCAGGTTGCGCCCGGCGTGGGCGGAGCCCAGGAACGCGGGCGCCGCCTGGATGCTGGTGTAGAATATGCTCCCGATGTTGGTGCTGTTCTCGAACCCGAACACCGCCTTGGCCGTCGAGAAGGTGACCTTCTTGGCCACCTTCAGGGCGAACGGGTATAGGTTGTGGATGTACTCGGTGTCGAGGAAGATCTTGGTCTTCTTCGGGTCGAAGCCCAGGGCGATGACGTCGAGCATGTTCTGGTACGCCATGTCCCTGGTATCGTCCAGGGTCAGGCCTTCGTTGAACAGGAACTTCTCGTCGTCGGTCAGCTGGAAGTACAGAGGGACGTCGAAGACGTCCTGCAGATGCTTGGTGAACAGCCAGGGCATCAGGTGGCCCAAATGGGTCTGGCCTGACGGGCCCCGGCCAGTGTACAGGTAGAAAGGCTCGCCGGCGTCGTAGCGGTCCAGCACCCAGTCCATGTCGCGGTGGGAGTAGACCACCCCACGGCGCATCAGGGGATGGATCGGACCGTACTTGGCCATCCGGTCCACCAGTGCCTGGTCGATGCGCTTGGTGCCGAACTTCTCGATGAGCAGATCGTAGTCGATCTCTCCGCTGACCTCCCAGGGGGTCACTGTGAACGAGGTGTCCTCAACCATGCTGGACGGCATGAGCGCATGGAGTGCTTTAAAACTTTTGAGAGCTGGCGGAACGAGGGCGCCTGAAATGGCCTGAAAAATCCAATGATGGTAATATTATTATGCCGCTCCAGCGTTCAAGAGGCGTGGGCCTTCGGACCGATAGCATCGACGCCGACCGTTGGGAGCGCTCCCGCCGCATCGATTGGCTGGATATGGAGAGGGTGGCCTCGGCCAGGGTGCTGGTGGTAGGCGCAGGGGCGTTGGGCAACGAGGCGGTCAAGGACCTCGTGCTGTCGGGCGTGCGGCGCGTGGACGTGGTGGACATGGACCATGTGGTGCGCTCCAACCTCAACCGATGCGTGTTCTTCCGCGAGGAGGACGCATCGCAGGGCGCCCTCAAGGCCGAGGTGGTGGCCGACCGGGCCAGGGAGCTGGACCCGGGAGCGGACGTCCGACCGATGGTGGGGCGGGTGGAAGACCTCCCCGAGGACGCCTGGAGCTCGTACGACATCGTCCTGGGATGCCTGGACAACATCGCCGCCCGTCTGCATGTCAACGCCCATTCGTTCTACCGCGGGACGCCGTACATCGACGGCGGGACCCGCGGAACGACCGGCAAGGTCCAGGTGGTGCTCCCTCCTTCCACCCCATGCCTGCAATGCGGGATGAACAGCACGCACTACCGGACGCTGGACCTTCGCCACTCCTGCACCGGCGGGGACGTCACGTTCTTCCAGCCCAAGATCGCGGCCGAGATCACCACCACGGCCATCATCGCCGCGGTGCAGGTTAGGGAGGCCATCAAGGTGCTGAGCGGGCGTGCCGACCGCTGCATCTCCCACGTGGCCCACTATGACGGCCTGGCCGGAAGGTGGATGGAACTGGAGCTGTCCCTCGACCCTTCGTGCCCCAACCACATGGCTTATGATCAGATTTGCTGATTGAAGACCATACCTTTAATTGCTTAGAATATTTTTATCATCTGATAATATGTCCCTGAAAGTTAGAGTGAGGAACGCCGAGAGCGGCGCCACCGTGGACATGGAGCTGGAAGGCGAGAACACCGTGGACGAGATCATCGAAGGCGTCGCTGGCTACTGGCAGAAGGACGCTGGCGCGTACGTGCTCCGCCGGGGGAAGAGGCTTCTGAGGGGGCAGCAGACCGTGGTGGAGGCCGCCATCCTCGACGGTGACGAGCTCGAGCTGATCCCCGATCCGGAAGGCGGGTGCTGATGCCCCTGCCCGAGGTGGTCCTCAGGGAAAGAGTTCGCAACGAGTTCAGGATCTGCTCCGACTATCTGAGAAAGAGCCAGCCGTTCACCGACGACAGCCAGTTCCCCTTCCCGGTGGACATCGAGCTGACCGACGTTCCCAGCCTGTGCCTGGTCAACGGTAGGGTGACGACCCGATACCATCACCGGTTCCGCATGATCATCGGCAGGGACTATCCGTTCACCAAGCCCACGGTCGTATGGCAGACCCCCATCTTCCATCCCAACATCATGATGCCGGAGGACGGGGGGCACGTGTGCACCAAGCTGCTGGACGGTTGGAGCTTCGGTTCCACCCTGATCACCTTCATCAAGGGCATCGAGTCCATGCTGATCTGTCCCAACCCCCTGAGCCCCTTCGGCACCGACAGCTGCACCGCCGCCGCGGCATACCTCAACAACGGGAAGGGGAGGATGCCGCCCACCATCGTCACGCCTCCCCGCAAGGGGGTCCGTCTGCTGTGAGCATGCCGGTCATCACCGCCCGCGACGACGTTGTCATCCGAGAGCGGCCGCCCCCGCCCCGGGAAAGGACCAAGATGCACAAGTGCTGAGCGGCCGCTCCCTCGAGAGGTACGCCACCCAGGAGGCCAAGGGCTTCGAGCTGTACCTGTCGAAGGTGGCCGAGCAGAAGATCCGGAACCATGCCCTGGCCCACATGGGCGAGGGAAAGGAGGTCATGGGCTTCCTACTGGGGACGGTGTGCAGGCACCAGGGAAGGGAATATACCCTCGTGCGGGACGTGGCCACCACCGACCTGGACGCCACCGCGGTGAGCGTGCGCTTCGACCGCTCGGCGTTCGACAAGCTGTTCGAGGAGCTGGACAGCTGCGATTTCAAGTACGTCATCGTGGGATGGTACCACTCGCATCCATCCTACACCTGCTTCATGTCGGCCACCGACATCCAGACCCAGCGCACCATGTTCAATCAGAGGTACCATTCGGCCATCGTCATCGATCCGGTGAACAAGGAGATCGAGGCGTTCTACCTCGAGAACGACAGGGTGGAGAGCCGGCCGTTCGCCGTCTATTGGGACGAGCACCAGAACCCCTACTACGGGCGGACGGTGCGCGCAAGGGCCGTTAAGTGATCGCCGCCTCAGACCCAGATGGCATGGCGGCGGCGAAGGGACGCCTCGTTCTGTCCCGTCCGCTCCATTATGATGGACACGATCGAATCGAACAGCACCAGCGCCGCCCCCTCGAAGATGGTTCCCAGGGGAGCGTACTTCTTCCTCTGTTCGTCCCGTGACGACGAGAGCTCGAGGACGATGTTGCTGGCATGCCCCAGCTTGGAGTTGGGGTTGCCGGTGATGGATATGACCGTGGCCCCCACCCTGCGGACGATGTTCGCGGTCTGCACGGCCGACATGGTCTCGCCGGTGTTGGAGACGATGATCACCACGTCCTCGCTCGACACGATGGGGGTGGTCATGTCCCCGACGAAGTGGACATCGATGCCCAGCTGCACCAGGCGCACGGCGAACGCCTGCCCGATCAGGCCTGAGCGGCCGACGCCGTAGATGAACACGGTCCCGGCCGACAGGATGGCCCTGACCGCCTCCTCCAGGGCATCGGCGTTGATGGCGCCCAAGGCGGCCTCCATCTCCCCCAGGATGAATCGGGCCGAGGTCTGCACGGCGTCCCCCTCCATGATCACTTCTTCTTGACGGCCTTCTTCGCGTTCTTGGGGGCCGCCTTCTTCGGTTCCGCCGCCTTGCTCCCCTTGGAGTGCTCCTTGATCCTGGGGGGCTTGTCGATGTCGTCCAGTTCGAGGTCCTCCGCCAGGTCCTCCTCGTCCTCCGCGGCCTCGGGGGCCTTGTTGTTGCTCTTCTTCGCTCGCGCCTCCTTGGCCACCCGCTTGGTCAGCACCCGCTCGTAGATGACTTTCATGTACATGGCGTCGTGCTCCAGGAGAGGCGACGAAGAGATGATCGAGATGTCGGGGTTCTCATCGGCGAGGAACTCGGCCAGCGGCTCGAAGCGGAGGTCGCCCTTCTTGATGGGCGTGATCCTCTTCTCGTTCCCGGCCTCGTGCTCCACGCCCGAGAAGTGGGTGTAGTAATGCCCGTCCACGTAGTCCTTCACGCGGTCCAGGAGGGCCCCGAAGTCCTGCGGCTCCCTCAATCCGCCGGCCTCCCGGGCGTGAACATGGGCGAAGTTGATGACGGGCACCGTTCCCTTGATGTTGTCGCAGATCTCCAGGATCTCGTCCAGGGAGCCGAACACTTCCTGGCGGCCGGAGGTCTCCAGGCCCACCAGCGGTTTCAGCTTGTTGTCCTCCCACCACCCCATGAAGCTCTCCACGTTCTCCACGATGGTCTTCTTGGCCTTCTTGCGGTCCCCGTCGCCGTACAGGCCGAGGTGCGTGACCACCATGGTGCCCCCCATGTGATCGGCGATCACGCCCGCCCATCTGATGTTGTCGATGCACCGGTCGGTGAGATCGGAGTTGGAGACCAGGTCCATGTAGTAGGGGGTGTGGATCGACAGCTCGACGTCCATCTCCCGGCCCATGTCCCCCAGCTCCTTCACCTCCTGGAAGTTCTGCACCAGGCCGGAGGCGAGGGTTATGAGGGTGTCGTCCTCTCGGATCTTCTCGTGAGGATCGGTTATCCTGATCTCCTTCTTCCCCTTGACCCTCTCTATCTCTACTATAAGATCGCTGATGACCTCGGAAGGGGTCAGTCCTACCTCCTCTTCGTCGGGGAAGCGGTCGACGACATTGACCCGGACCATCTGCACCTCCATCGCGTTGAGGCCGAGGCTATGCACGTCCTCGATGCCATCCCTCAAAGTTCTCCCCTTACAAGAAAGTGGAATGCCCGCTGGTCCAAACCTGATCATAATAATGCCACCATCTCTGCCAAGGTTTCCCCTGCGCGATACTCATTATGAGGGATAGTATATATAAATGCTGTCCAACTCCAGCATGCTGGGGCGCCCGATCCGAGGATATCATTCTTGATGACTGTGATACACGTCGGAAGTATAATTATCGACGAATCCTTTTCCCTACGCGGATGGGAATGAGCACTCAAGACGACTTAGTGGTAGCTGGAAGGCTCGAGCGGTGGCGCAGGAACCTCATCGACACCAGCCAGAAGAACAGGCTCATCAACTTCACGGAATCGAGCGGCGTCCTCCGGCTCAGCAGGCCTGGCGGATCGGTCATCTTCGATCGGCTGGTGGTGCGCGGCGAGGAGCTGGAGGTCGGATTGGACGGGGACGGCACGGACGCCTCGGGCATGTTGCTGTCCGATCGCGACCGAGCGGTGGTCGACAGGACGCTGCTGAACCTGCGCCTCAAGGCCCGCGAGGCCCAGAGGGAGCAGGGCATCAACATACTGTTCCTCAGCATTGGCATGCTGGAATGGAAGGACGTCGGCGGGCAGAGGCTTCGCTCTCCCCTGATCCTCATCCCGTCAGAGTTGCGGAGGAGCGGCCCGCTGCAGCCGTACCGCGTGGCCGCCATCGACGACGGTGCGGTGGTGAACCCCATACTGGCCCACAGGCTGCGCACCGAGTACGGCCTCGAGCTGCCGACCATGCCGGCCGAGCAGACGGCCGATTCGGTGGATGCGGTCATGAAGCAGGTGCGGGACGCGGTCGCCCCGGCCGGATGGACCGTGACCACTGGTAACTACCTCGGCCTGTTCTCGTTCGCCAAGATGGTCATGTACGAGGAGCTCACCGCGTCCCGGGACCTCGCTCTAGAACATCCCGTGGTGCGGGCCCTGGCCGGCTGCCCCTCCCATCTGCCTCCAGCCGGGATGATAACACCCGAGGAGCTGGACGGTGGGGACCCCTCGGAGACGTTCCAGGTGCTGGACGCCGACTCCAGCCAGCAGGAGGCCTTGGCCCTGGCCAGGAAGGGAGCGAGCTTCGTGCTGCAGGGACCGCCGGGCACGGGCAAGTCCCAGACGATCGCCAACATCATAGCCGAGACCCTGGCCGCCGGCAAGACGGTGCTGTTCGTGTCGGAGAAGATGGCCGCCCTGGAGGTCGTCAAGAGACGACTTGACGATAGGGGGCTGGGAGAGTACTGCCTGGAGCTGCACAGCCGCAAGGCCAACCGGCAGGAGGTCGCGGCCGAGCTGGGGCGATGTCTTCACCCCAAGGCGCCGGCCACCGCCCCGCGGGACCAGCTGGAAGAGCTGGCCAGGCTGCGGAAGCGGTTGAACGACCACGCCGATGCGCTCCACGAGGTGCGCCCGGGGGCGGAGGCGTCGTTCTATCAGATCAACTCGGAGCTGGTCGGCCTTCGTGCCGCCCACGACCTGTCCGTCCACTTCCCCGACCTGCATCGCATGAGCGTTCGGGACCTGGAGGCCATGGCGCCGCTGGCGCGCGAGCTGGAGAGGAACATGTCCCTTCTGAGGAAGGGGCAGCGCCACCCCTGGATGGATTGCACCTTGGACTCCTGGAAGGTGAGCGCGCGACCCGAGCTGGAGAGCCTCCTGTCCTCGTGCCGCGACCTCGCCGACGAGGTATTGCAGAGGTCGTCCTCGCTGGCCGAGCGCTACGACATGGACCGGCCGGCCACCCTTGCTGACATATCCGCCCTGGCCTCCCACCTGCGGCTGGCCTTGGCCGCCCCGCGCCCCCACGCCAGCTGGCTGAGGGACCCCCACACGCTGCGAGGCACGATGGGGGACATGAGGGAGGCGTACGCAGCACTGGACAAGGAGATGGAAGATCTTCGGGCCCGCTATGACGAGGGGGTCCTGGAGCTCGACCTGGAGGGGATCGCTCAGCGCATGGGCACCGTCCACCGCTCCCCGCTGAGATGGCTGCGGTCCTCCTACCGCCGCGACATACGCCTCCTCAAGGGCCATCGCATCTCGCTGCAGAAGCCCAGCCTCGAGGAGGCCGCCGCCGACGTGGCCGCCGCCCTCGCCGTGAAGGAGCGTATGGCGTCGGTCGCCGCTCTGGAGGGGGAGTGCTCCCGCGCGCTGGGGGAGCACTTCTTCGGCCGCAGCACCGACTGGAGCGAGGTGGAGAGCATATTGGACTGGTGCGATTCCTACCGTCAGCAACATGGTGCCCCCTGCGCCGCCCTGGAAGGCCTGATGGCCTCCGGCGAGGGGTCGGACAGGGCGGCCTCCGAGCTGAGAGAGCTGGAGAGGACGGCGTCTCTGACGGAAGGCAGCCTGGACGCAGCCGCATCGTCCTTCGACCTCACCGCCCTGAGGGCCGGAAGGGCCCTCCGCGACGTGGGCCTGGACGAGATCGGGTCGTGGGCCAGGGAACATCTCGACGCCATCGACCGGGCGCAGGAATGGGTGGAGATCAACCGTCTGCGCCGGGACTGCGCCCAGCAGGGGCTGCATGAGCTGCTGTCCCTGGCCGAGGAAGGCAAGCTTCCCTCCCAGGGGCTGTGGGACGCCCTGAGGAAACGCTACTACTCCCTGTGGCACGACCATCTCATGGCCACCGACGCCAGGCTGCGGGGGTTCAGCCGGGAGGAGCACGCCGAGGCGGTGGAGAGGTTCCGCCTCCTCGACCGCCAGCAGCTGGACGTTGCGGCCGATCGCCTGGGCGCCCTGCTGCAGAAGCGGCGGGAGTCGCTAATGAACGATCCCAGCCCCTCGCTCGGCACCTCCCTGTGGGTGCTTCGCCACGAGGTCAACCGCAAGAAGGGACTGCGGCCCCTGCGGGAGCTGTTCACCCGCGCCGGGGACGCCATCCTTCAGCTGAAGCCATGCCTGCTGATGAGCCCCCTCTCGGTAAGCATGCATCTCGACCCTTCGCGCATCCGCTTCGACCTGGTCATCTTCGACGAGGCGTCCCAGATCAGGCCGGAGGACGCCATCGGCTCCATCATGAGGGGCCGACAGGTCATCATCGTCGGCGACACCATGCAGCTGCCACCGACCGATTTCTTCCGCGAGGTCCTCGATGAGGAGGAGGACATACCGGACCTGGAGAGCATCCTGGACGAGTGCTCGTCCTGCCTGCCGCAACGCATGCTGAGATGGCACTACCGCAGCGAGGATGAGTCGCTGATCGCGTTCTCCAACCTCCACTTCTACGGCGGCCGCCTGTTCACCTTCCCCTCGGCCGGCAACGTCGACGGGCGCGGGGTCAGCTTCGTGCACGTCCCCGAGGGCTGCTACGACCGGGGCGCCAGCCGACGGAACCTTCCCGAGGCGGCCAAGGTCGCGGACATGGTCATACAGCACTTCAGCGAGCGCCCCGGCCTGTCGCTGGGCGTGGTCGCCTTCAGCGAGGCCCAGCAGATGGCCATCCTGGAGGAGCTGGAGGCGAGGATCAGGGAGCGGCCGGAACTGTCCAGGCACTTCAAGGAGGGCGCCCAGGAGGAGTTCTTCGTGAAGAACCTGGAGAGCATCCAGGGCGACGAGCGGGACGTCATACTGTTCAGCCTGGGATATGGCAAGGACGCCAAGGGCAAGATGCATCAGTCCCTAGGCCCGCTCAACCGGGCGGGCGGGGAGCGCCGCCTGAACGTGGCGGTGACGAGGGCGCGCAAGTCCCTCACCGTGGTATCGTCCATACTGCCGCAGGACCTCCATCCCACCTCGGCCGGCGCCAGACTGCTCAGGCAGTTCATGGAGTATGCCATGGCCGGAGGGACCCGGGACGCCCTGTCGGCCGAGCCGGAGGGCAGGGCGTCGCCCCTGGAGGAGGCCATGGTGGCGGCGCTCGAGAGCAAGGGGCTTAAGGTCCTCCCCCGCTGGGGATGCTCCGGGTACCGGATCGACCTGGCGGTCGAGCACGCTGGTACCATGGCCTTGGCGGTGGAGACGGACGGACCGTCCTATCGTTCCGGGCCCACGGTCCGCGACCGGGAGCGCCTCCGCCAGGAGATGCTCGCCAAGCTGGGATGGACCGTCCACCGCACCTGGTCCTCGGACTGGGTAAGGGATCCCGAGGGAGAGGTCGAGCGGATCGTCCAGGCGGCCAAGGCGCCGCCGCCCGGAACGCTGACATGGCCGCCGAGGTCCTGGAGGCCGTCGAGGAAACCGCCCCGCTGGAGCCCGAGACCCAGAGCATGGCCCATGAGGTCACGGTGGCCTCGGAGACCGATGACGGGTCCGGGGACATAGTGGCGTCCTCCCTGGCCGCTCCCGCCCCCGCCGCCCGGACGGCCGCCCAGGTGGTGCCGTACGGACGGGTGGACTGGAAGGCCTATCCGGGACTGACCGGCAGGCTCCGCGACCAGCCTGACGAGGCGCTGGCCGAGGCCATCGAGGCAGTGGTGGCCGCCGAGGGCCCGGTCCATCCGCTGGTCGTCCATGAACGCGTTCGGGAGCTGCACAAGGTCGCCGGCGTCCGCAAGGTGGCCGGACAGGACGAGGAGGCAAGGACCATCGAGCGCCTGGCCGAGCAGGGCCGCATCGTCAGGAGGAACAACTTCCTATGGCCCTGCGGGATGGACGAGGCGGTGGTGCGCAGCTCGGCGGTGGGAGAGAGGCGCGAACTGTGGTACGTCTGCATGGAAGAGCTCAAGGCGGCCATCCTGAGCCTGCTCGACGAGGAGTCCCTGGACGAGAAGGGGCTGGTCAACAAGACGACCGCCCTCTATGGGTACAAGCGGGCGTCCCCCGAGGCCCGCCGGAGGATCTTCGAGGCCGTGGAGGGGCTCATCGCATCGGGGCAGCTGGTACGCACCGGGGAGGTCATCGGGAAGAGCTATTGAGGCATCTGGCCCCCCTCTCCCCGAGGGGGAAACCTTTATAAGACACATGCCCGTTAGCGCCTCCTACGACAATGTCGAGGGAGTCAGAATGAAGACCATTCGTAAGACGGACCCCAACCTGGTAGCTCTCATCAGCGAGCTGAAGAGGGAGACCCGGGAAGGGGAGGCCGCCATCTGGCGAGACATTGCTCAGCGTTTGGAGAAGCCCAGCCGCAACTGGGCCGAGGTCAACCTGAGCAGGCTTGAGAGATATGCGCAGGACGGGGAGATAGTCGTCGTTCCGGGCAAGGTCCTGGGCGCCGGCAGCATCAACAAGAAGGTCACCGTCGCCGCGTTCAGGTTCTCCGCTTCGGCCGCCAAGGCCATAGACGAGGCGGGGGGCAAGCGGATGACCATACCTGAGCTGGTGAAGGAGAACCCTTCCGGCAACAAGGTCAGGATCATGGGGTGATCTAGATGGTCGTCATAATCAATGCAGAAGGACATGTACTGGGCCGGCTCAGCACCTACGTGGCCAAGCGCCTCCTGGACGGAGACGAGGTCGTCGTGGTCAACGCCGAGAAGGCCATCATCACCGGTTCCCGGGATGAGATCCTCAACCGCTACTATGCGAAGTACAAGAGGGGAAAGATCATCAACGGACCGTTCTTCCCCAAGAGGGCCGATCTTATCATGAAGAGGACCGTTCGCGGGATGATCCCGTTCAAGCGCCCCAATGGCCGGGCGGTCTACAGGAACCTCAAGGTGTTCGTCGGCGTCCCCAAGGAGCTGACCGCCACCGAGATGATGAGGGTCGAGTCCGCCACCAATGTTTGGACCGACAAGTACGTCACGCTCGGAGAGGTATCCGAGCACCTTGGGTCCAGGGTGAGGTGACCATATGGCAGAAGTAGTTAACACCAGCGGAAAGCGGAAGGAGGCCATCGCCAGGGCCGTGGTCAAGAAGGGCAATGGTCAGCTCCGCATCAACAATGTACCTATAGAGATCTTCACCCCCGAGATCGCCCGCTTCAAGATCATGGAGCCCATGACCTTGGCCGGCGACAAGGTGTCCGGCGTCGACATCAGCGTCAACGTGCAGGGCGGAGGGTTCATGGGACAGGCCGAGGCGAGCCGCACCGCGATCGCCAAGGGCCTGGTGGACTTCCTTCAGGATGAGGAACTGGAGAGGCTGTTCAAGCAGTACGACCGCTCTCTGCTCATCAGCGACCCGCGCAGGAAGCTTCCCAAGAAGCCTCAGGGACGTGGCGCAAGGAAGAAGAGGCAGAAGTCCTATAGGTGAGCTTCATGATGATCCCAGTAAGGTGCTTCACATGCGGCAAGGTCATAGGAGGCGTCTACCCCACGTACCTCAAGAGGGTGCAGATGGGGGAGGACCCCAAGGCGGTCCTCGACGACCTCGGACTGAAGCGTTACTGCTGCCGCCGCATGATCGTCGCCCACGCTGACCTCGTGGATGAGGTCATCCCTCTGGGATAAGCTCTTAAACCTCTTCGTAATAACCCCTTTATCCACGGGTCTGTGGGGTAGCTTGGTATCCTTCCAGCTTGGGGTGCTGGTGACTCCGATTCAAATTCGGACAGACCCACCAATCTTTCTTCTACCTTCATGATTGTCGCCAGCATGTTGCTGGCGACCGCTCTCGTAACATCGCTCTGACCATTCTTGAGCGAACGGCGCCTCGGCTCGATGGCCCGACGAGGACTTTCATGGGCTCGTGGGCAGCCACGGATCGTTCATCACCTCTTCGCGAGCTTGCTGCCGCCCATCCAGTGCGGTTCTTCACGGCGGCCCAATGGCCGATCTGGTATCGATGCCCATGGCTCGTACCCGTTCTCGCAAGGCTAGACGCCCTCGCTCGTCCTGGGCGGCGAGCATGGAACGGAGACGTCTTCCGCATGATGGATGCCGTCCGGTCCGGGCAGTATTCGGATACGGGCATCGACCGGTCGCTCACATCGCGCCAGGAGCGGGTCCCAAGGGCCCTTGGAAAACGCTGATATGGATCAGGAGGCCCAGGGCCAGCGACCGGCGTCGTGCATGAACAAAAAGGTTGATGAAAGAGGTTTGGAAAGGGGTTTGAGGGAATCAGGCCACGAGGTCTGCCTTACAGCTCGTAGTTCTTTGGGTTGAAGGCCGGGACGTTGGCGTACTCCTTGAGCGCCCAGTCCACGAACTTGCCCTCCTCGTCGGGCAGCGACCGGAGGTCGGAGAGGATCTTGTCCAGGGTGTCCTTCTCCTGGGCGCTCAGCTTGAGCTTGCCCTTGTCGTTGGACTCCTTGATCAGCTCGGCGGCCTTTATGCCGGCAGCCCTGGCGCGCAGGTAGTAGCTGTCCCCGACCTCCACGATGGCCTGACCGATCTTGTATGCGTTGTCGTAGGCCAGGATGAAGCCCTCGGGGGACCGGTACCGGTCGGAGGCGACGTAGATGTCACGGAGGACCTTGTCCTGCTTGAGCTGCTTGGCAGAGTTCATCAGAGCGGCCTCGTAGCCGATGACCGATAGCCAGCACTGGACGGACGAGCCGCCGAACTCGGGGTGGTACTCGACCGACTCGTTGGACCACAGGTCGCAGGTCTGCGCTATCAGGTTGCCCATCATGTCGCAGTGGGCGCACTGCGCGCCTTTCCCCTCCTGGGCGGAGATGCGGCCCGAGATCGCCTTGATTATCGGACCCTCGTAGCCGCAGTCCTTGTCGGGACCAGTGGCACCGGCCTCGATGGCGACCAAGGTCCTGGCGGACGCGATCGCCCTCGTGACGGCCGAGAAGGTCCTCGGTATGTCCTTGTCCAGGTACCCGCCGGCCATGAACATGGAGGTGTTGGCGCCGGCGCAGTTGGTGTCACCGCCTGGAATGATCTTGTTCTTCTTGGCCACGTCGACTATCTGGGGCCACAGCCACTCCATGTCCAGGCTGCCCAGGTAGCCGATACCGAACAGCCATCCCTTGATGTCCTGGCGGACGACCGCATGGTCGGCGATCTCCTTGCCGCCCACCGACTCGATGGACAGGACGTCGGCGCCGTTCTTGGCCGCGACCTCCAGGGACTCCAGGATCTTCTCGGGATAGGAGTGGACCTTGTCCATGTCCAGCCTCAGGCCGTCCTCGTGAAGCCTCATGTCAGGAACGGTGTGCCTGATGGCCAGCTTGATGCCGTACTCGTCGTGGAACTTCTGCATCAGCTCCTTCTGCCCGCGGACGACCGGGGTGGCCATCTTGGACGGGTTGTCGCCAAGCTGGAAGATCCATTCGTTCTCCAGCTGAAGGGCGGGGAACCCAAGGGTGATCGCCCTGTTGAGGACGTCCTTGGTGATGTAGTCGACGTACTCGCGCTTCAGGCTCTCCACCGTCTTCTCCGAGCCTGGGCGGGGGGCGAAGTTGACCTCGGGAACGACCGAGCCAGCGCCGACCTTCAGCCCGAGACCATATTCCTGCGGGTACTTGGCCTCGCCGAACACGAGGTCCTCCGCAGAGCTGTACTCCATCTTCTTGAACTTGTTCATGACCATCTATATCACCTCTTTAAGCGCTCCCCGACTGGATGTCGTCCCACTTGTCACGGATCTTCTTCCAGTCCCAGCCATCCAGCGCCTTTCCGACCAGGCCAGGGCCGTTGGCGGCCTTCTCGGCATATATTCCGAGCGGGAAGGACTCCACGTATTCCCTGTTCACCGCACCGCCGGCGCAGATGAACGGAACGTCCGCTCCCTTCTCCTGAAGCCCGCTCGATATCCTGGGGAACGCGGACATGGTGGTGGTCATCAGCGCGGTGCCGGTGACAGCGAGCGGCTTGCGCGCCACGACCGTCTCGACGACGGTCTCGACCGGGACGTCCTTACCCAGGTCGACGACCCCATATCCATTGGATTTCAGCAGCACGGCGGCGATGTTCTTGCCGATGTCGTGGGGGTCCCCCTCGGCGGCGTGCATGATGACCTCGCCCTTGACCTTGCGCTCGTTGCCCAGCGCCTTCTCGGCCAGCTTGATCCCCCTGTCCATGGCGTCGGCGGACACCATGACGTGGGGGAGGTAGTATATTCCCCGCCCATAGAGGTCCGATACGGCGTCCATTCCCTTCAGGAGGCCGTTCTCGATGATCTCCTCGGGGGTCTTCTCCTTGAGGGCGGCGGCCACGTCCTCCTCGATGATCTTGTACTTCATGTACAGAACATCCTCGGCAACCTTCCGCAGGAGGGCATCCTTCGGCAGGTGTCTCTCGGCGATCGTTTCCGGCTTCTCCTTCGATTCCGCCACTATATCGTAGCGGGTCAGGAGAGCGTCGGAGCTTACGCTATCGAAGTCCAACATTTCTACATTCTCCTCTAGCGACCTTCTTGTTAAGGTTCGCGCAGAAGAACGGATAATTTTTAGTATTTAATCGATTGTTAAGTTGTCTAGATAATTAGATTAATATAATTCAAATAACAATATAATATAGATTATTGGCTCTGAAGAACCGTGGACAGCACACGTCTGGGTAGTGCTATCTGCACGATATCGACCTATCTTCCTCGCTCGTTGAACGATTGAGGATTTTTGTTTGTATTTGAATCTAGCTGCCGGATGTAGCGATTGTTTCATCGAAATTGTTAATAAAATGGCAGTGCCGCCCCATCCCTGAGATTGTGAGGTTCCTCCCGGACATCATCGCCGAGGAACGCGCAGGGATCTCGCGAGTTGTTCGGCGCCGTCGTCCTCCGTCCCCATCTCCGGAAGAGGTCCGACCCTTCCCGACATGGGGGGGCGGGAAGGAAGGCCTTGAGGCCCCCCATGAAGGGCCTGGATGCCATCCACTGCGCACATTTCCGAGAACCTGAACGCAAGATAGATATTCCATCTCCCCGGTAATGTTTACCCTGTTAATAGGACGGCACCGTCGGTCGCGTGACCCAGTCGTTCAGGCGGTGAGGGGATGGGAAGATTTCGATTCGTTAGAGCGAGGAGCTACAAGGATTACTGGATAATCAACGAGCTCTCGGAACAGTGCAACGAGGAGGGACGGGACGGCAGGTTCCGTTGGTGCCATGCCGGCGGCGATCGCGTCACCCTCCCGTTCGTGGAGGATGGGGCCGAAGCAAAGCTGGTGGTCACCAGGGAACGTCGCCCCAAGATCGTGGGTTTCTACACGTACGATAGCGACGAGCTTCGACTGGACGTCCTCTACGTCGTCCCCAGGATGCGCGGAAAGGGCGTGGCCTTGGAGATCGTGAACGATTTCATCGGGATGTTCCCTGAAGGCAGTGAACTGGGCGTCCTGAGGCCCTGCCTGGCGGTGAGAAGGATGCTGAACAAACACTTCCACGGAACGTTCAGGGCGATCGAGATGGAGGATGGCGGCTCCTACATCGTCCATTATGCCGAGGAGGACCTTCGCTTCCCCGGAGCCGTCTACTGACCCGCCTCATTCCTTCCGGGGGCGCCCTCTGACCTTGTCCATCGCGCCCTCCCTCTCCAGCAGCAGACGCTTGGTGGCCACCCCGCCGGGGGCCGAGTAGTTGCCCAGACCGCCCCCGGCCGGGACCACGCGATG
>LJKK01000027.1 GCA_001421185.1 Methanomassiliicoccales archaeon RumEn M1 | reverse complement strand
GGACGCCTATGGGGACGTCGAAGCGTTGGCGGACCGCCTTCACGGCCTCGCCGACGAAGCTGGGCAGCGAGCCCCCGTTGGTGTCGCACAGGACGAGCCAATCGGCGCCGGCCGAGGCGGCCGCCTCCAGCACCTCCATGGCGTACGGGGCGTTGTGGGCATACCCGTCGAAGAAGTGCTCGGCGTCGAAGACCACCTCGCGGCCGTTGGACTTGAGGAACGCCACGCTGTCGGCCACCAGCTCCAGGTTCTCCTCATTGGAGATCTTGAGGGCGTTGGACACGTGGAGGTCCCAGGCCTTTCCGAAGATGGCCACGCACTCCGCCCCCGATGCCACGATCGTTCTGAGATTGACATCCTCGGCGGCCGTGATGCCGGCGCGGCGAGTGCTCCCGAAAGCGGTCAGGCGGGCGTGCTTCAGCCGCATGGAGGAGGCCGCCTCGAAGAACGCGGCGTCCTTGGGATTGGAGCCCGGCCATCCGCCCTCGATATAGTCCATTCCGAAATGGTCGAGCCTCTTCAGGATGTCCAGCTTGTCTTCGGTAGAGAAAGAGACACCCTCCGTCTGGGAGCCGTCCCTGAGCGTGGTGTCGTACAACGCGACTTTATCTGCTAATAATTGGATCCACTCCGGCTGGCCCTCGCCATTGTAAGGACCGTATATTAAGGCATGGACCGGCACTTCGCCTCTCGTCGTGCCTCCTCGTCCTTGAGGATGGCGAGCAGGTCGCTCAGCAGGGCGCTGGCCGTTTCCATGCGGCCCGCCCCGCGGCCCACCACCGTGACGTCGCCGGCCAGGTCGGTCAGCAGCTGGGCGATGTTGAGGGTGCCTCCGATGCTAAGCGGATGGCCTGCCGGCACCAGTCGGGGGGACACCTCCAGTTTGTCCTTGGACACCTCCCCGATCAGGCGTATGACCTTCTTCTGTTCACCCGCCAGGGCGATGGCCTCCTCGTTGATGCCGCGTATGCCGGTCCGGATGACGTCCGCATAGGTGACGTCCCGATCGAAGATGGCGTTGGCCAGGATGGCCAGCTTGCACGCCGAGTCGACGCCGTCGATATCGTAGGTGGGGTCCGTTTCAGCGTATCCGAGCTCCTGGGCCTCGCGCAGCGCGAAGTCGAAGGAAAGCCCCTCCTCCTTCATGCGATGGAGGATGAAGTTGCACGTCCCGTTGAGGATGCCTCGCAGGGAGTATATCTCCTCGCCCATCAGCAGCTCGCGCGAGAGGTTGATGACCGGCATGGCCCCGCCGACCGAGGCTCGTACCTCAGATGGACGCGGTTGCGGGCGGCCAGCTCGGTGAGCTCGCGGAACCTCAAGGCCAATGGGCCCTTGTTGGACGTGGCCACGTGACGCCCGGCGTTCAGGGCGGCGCGTATGTGCCTATAGCCCATTCCACCGTCCACGATGTTGGTCGGGGTCACCTCCAGCAAGAGGTCGTACGCCGTCTCCTGCAGCAGCTTCTCACGTCGTCGGGGGCCTCCCCCTTGCCCACCCGGCTGGTGGACCTCTTGCGCTGCAGCAGCTCATCGGGGTCCAGCCCCGAGGGGTCGAGGGCCAGCGAGCGCGCGTCGAACGCGCCTACGATGCGCACCCTCTCGCCGAAGCGCTTGACGAACAGCTCCTGCTTGTCGCGGATGGCCTCCGTTATGCCCTGGCCCACCACTCCGAAGCCGGCGATGAGGACGTCCATCACTCCAGCCCCCTGATGAGCATGTAGCCGCCGTTCTCGGCGTGCTGGCGGAAGAACTGCTCCACCGTGTCCAGCGAGCCCTTCCTAGTCACCCTTCCAGTGACCATGGCCGCCCGCGAGCCGGACGTCAGGGACCCGGTGATCCTGATGTCCAGGGACGCCACTCCCTCCATGGATTCCATACCATGGGTGAGCGCCTCGATCTCCCGGGACGGTATGTTGCCCACCAGGAGGTACTGCAGGGGGTACGATTCGTAGACCGCGTCCATCTTGACCACGATGACGCCGATGTCGTCCCACGCCTCCATGATGCGCTCCAGGGACTTGTCGGTACGGACCTCGAAGGTGACGTTGACGGCGATGCGGCCGCCCACCATCGCGTCGTGGTGGTGCACCACCCCGATTATGTTCCCGTCGTTGGCGGATATGGGCTCTAGCGCTCCCACCAGCTGGCCGGGAACGTCCATTAGGCTCAGGTCCACATTTACCTTCATATCGATCCGTCCTGCTCGCTTATCGGCGACGAGCTAATTAATCCAATGGTTCGCCGAGGCAACGTCCTTTAAAAGAGCATGGCGCCGAGGGTGAGATTTGAACTCACGAGTCCTTGCGGACACAAGCTTTCCAGGCTTGCGCCTTACCGGTCTGGGCCACCTCGGCCTGGATTTTTCCCTACCGCTTCCTATCATTTAAAGGTGTCGGAATATGCTGGACGTGCCCTTCGACGCCAACGGCGCTGCGGAGCGAGTCGCGCAGCGTCGGCCGTGCCCGGCGCGCCGATCGGACCGCTTCGGGGTCGAGCTCGATCACCTTGACGTCCTCCTTGAAGTATGCGGCCTTGGCCAACCGCTCCCCTCCCGGGCCGGACGCCTCGGCGCCGCCGAAGAACACCTGGTTCAGCTGGGTCCCGGTCTGGTTGACGTACAGGCAGTAGGAGGCGTTCTCGGCGGCCCGGGCGGGAACCAGCCTCTCGAACAGCGGGAGCGAGGTGACGGGCGAAGCGGACAGGCACACGATGGCCTCCGACCCCTGAAGGGTATACCATTTGCTCAGCTCGGGGAACGACAGGTCGTAGCATATGACCACGCCGACCCTCCGGCCGTTCACCTCCATGGGGGCGGGCGCTCCGCCCGGCGTGAAGTAGATCCCCTCCTCGAAGGGCCCGAAGTTGGCGAGGTTGACCTTGTCGTACCTCTGGACGCTCCCGTCGGGCGAGACCATCACCGCGCTGTTGCGCAGGACCCCCGGCAGCTCGTCGTCCCAGGCGGCCATGCCGAACAGGATGGGAGCGCCGACCTCGGCGGACATCCTTTCCACTGCGGATACGGACGGTCCGTCGACGTCCTCGGCCAGGCGGAACACCTCATCCCTCACCATGTATCCGGTGAGGAACATCTCCGGGAAGATGTACAGGTCCGCCTCGCGCTGGGCGAGCATCCTGCCCATCCTTGAGAGGTTCTCCTCCTTGTCCCCAAGGGCGCAGGGGATCTGGCACAGGGCCGCGCGCATCATGTGGACGATGATGGCCGTGTCATGATATTAGCCTTGGCAGGATAAGCCATAAGTCCTGCCTTCGCCTTCCACCATCGATGAGGCCGCAGCTGAGGGAGCACGCCAGGGATGCCATAGAGGATTTCGTCCGCCATCATGTGGAGATGTGCGGGGGCGGCGGCGTCGTCATCGGCCTCAGCGGAGGCCTGGACTCGGCGACCGTGTCCAAGCTGTGCTGCGACGCCATCGGCCCGGACCGGGTGCTGAACATCTACATGCCATCGGCCACCTCATCGGCGCAGGACCTCCGGGATGCCGAGGAGCTGTGCCGTTCGACCGGGGCCGAGCTGCGCATCATCGACATCTGCCCGGCGGTGGAGGCGTTCCGTTCCATCCTGCCGGAGATGGAGCGGAAGGACATGGCTGGGAATGTCATGGCCCGGTGCCGCATGGTCGTGCTGTTCCATCACGCCCGCCTCATGGGCCGGGTGGTGATGGGGACCAGCAACAAGAGCGAGATCCTGACCGGCTACTTCACCAAGTTCGGGGACGGCGCCTCGGACTTCTGCCCCCTGGGGGACCTGTACAAGACGGAGGTCCGGCAGCTGGCCTCCCAGATCGGGGTGCCCCGGACCATCATCGACAAGGCGCCCTCGGCCGGCCTGTGGGGCGGGCAGACCGACGAGATCGAGATGGGGATGACGTACGACGAACTGGACCAGGCGCTGTACGGCATCGAGAGGGGCCTCGACGACGAGGCCATCGCGGCCGAGGCGTCCATCTCGATGGAGAAGGTGCTCAGGGCCCGCGCGATGCATAGCTGCAGCGTGCACAAGAGGAAGATGCCCTTGATCCCCAAGATGGGGCTCCGCACCGTCGGCCTGGACTGGAGAGAGTGATCAGCGGCGCAGGCGTTCCACCAGGCGCTGGTCGTCCACGGTATCGAAGAACACCCGGTCGGCCCGCTTCCCCCCAGGCCCAGGCGAACCTCTGGGGCGTTCGCAGCCGTATCTCGATGAATTGCCGTTTACGGGTCGTCACTCCGATGACCGGACCGTTCATGCGGAACGAGACGCCGATCTTCCTCGGTCCAGCCTCGACCATTCGAGCGTCGGCGATGTTGTCCAGGGGTATCACCGCCCTGAAGTACCATCCCTGCCGAAGCACCAGCCGGTCATCGTGCAGCTCGTGGTCGGTGAGGAACGGCGATGCTCCGAGAAGGAGCGTCACGGACAGCAGGAGGAGCATGATGAGCGCTCCGAGGAGCGGGTCGACGGGAGTGCTGAGCACGATCAGCAGGACGGACAGGGAAGCGAAGAGGTAGAGCACCAGGTTCGGCAGGAACGCTCGCTTGGAATAGGGATGATGTGATGACGCCATGCCTTGGGACCGCGGAGGTATGGCGGTAGGTCTTCAAAACAGCTGCCGATGGGCCGATTCCAGGGAAATGTTTATTAGATACCTCTTTATTTGCGGAGGTACACGCTCCCGTAGTGTAGTGGCCAATCATGAAGCCCTCTCGAGGCTTCGACTCGGGTTCAAATCCCGACGGGAGCACTTCTCCCCCCCTTGTCGTTCGATTCTGTTCTTATCATGGCTCCCTCTTCTGAGCGGTCGCTATGGCCGTTTCGCCGATGATCGTCCGGGAGCGATTCTCGCTCCGAGCGCGCCCGTGAGGCGATGGCGGGTTCACTCGGGGAACACGTCGGTGCTCAGGTACCGTTCCCCGAAATCAGGGGCCACCACGACCACCTTCTTCCCGGCCCCCAGCTCCTTGGCCACCTTTAGCGCCGCCCACACCGCCGCCCCCGAGGAGGGGCCCACGAACATGCCCTCCATCCCGGCCATCTGGCGTGCCGTCTCCTTGGCGTCCTCGTCCTTGACCTGAACGATGCGGTCGATCAGCCCGGCATCGAGGACGCCAGGGACGAACCCCGCCCCGATGCCCTGTATGGTATGCGGGCCGGGCTTCCCGCCGGAAAGCACTGGCGACGCTGCCGGCTCGACCGCCACCAGCAGGGCCGTGCTCCCCGACTCTCGCAGTCTGGAGCCCACCCCGGTGAGCGTCCCTCCCGTCCCCACCCCGGCCACGAAGGCGTCGAGGTCCGGCAGGTCCTGCAGGATCTCCGCCCCCGTGGTAAGGTAGTGCACCTGGGGATTGGCAGGATTGTTGAACTGCTGGGGCATGAACGTGTTCGGGCGGTCTCGGCAGATGCCCTCCGCGCACTCGACCGCCCCTCTCATCCCTCCGGCCTTTGGTGTCAGTATGAGCTCGGCCCCCATCGCCTTGAGCAGCCTGCGCCGCTCCAGGGACATGCTCTCCGGCATGGTGAGCGTGAGCTTGTACCCCTTGACCGCGCATACCATCGCTAGGCCGATGCCCGTGTTGCCGGACGTCGGCTCCACCAGCATGATGTCCATGCCCGGCCTCAGCCGGCCGTCCCTCTCGGCCTGTTCGATCATAGCCAGCGCGATCCGGTCCTTCACCGACCTCATGGGATTGGCCGACTCAAGCTTCACATAGACCTCGGCGGAGTCGCCGCCCGTCATCCGCCCCAATCGCACCAGTGGGGTCCTGCCGATCGTCTCGAGTATGCTATCGTACTTCATCCCGATCCTCCTGTCATCTCTTAACAGTCCAGCTTGCTTGACTTAACGCTAATGCCCTCCCGGGACAGGCGCGCTCGCACCCCCCGGACACGCAGGCCATTCCGTCCGGTCGGGCGTGAGCTCGCCCCCTCGCCCTCGGCCTTCGTCGCCGGGGCGGAACGGCAGCGCCGGAGCAGCGGGCTGATGTGCTCGTTGGTGACCAGCCCGATCACGTGCCCCTCGTCGTCCACCACCGGCAGGGCTGAGATCTTGTTCTCCTCCATGCGTGCCACCGCCTCCTCCAGCGGCTCGTCGGCCCGAGTGGTCAGCACCGGCCGCGAGGTAATGCTGCTCAGGTCGTCCAGATCGCAGGCCACCGCCTTGGCGATGTCCCACGAGGTGACGATGCCGGTCAGCCTGCCTGTCCCGTCCACCACGGGGAGATGGTTCAGCCCCTTGCGGATCATGATCTTGCCCGCCTGGGAGATGGCCGCCCCCTCGCCGATGGTGGCGACGTCGGTCGACATGATGTCCCCGGACGTGACCTGGCCGAAGAAGTTCTTCAGCAGATAGTTGAGCTGCCCCGCCTCCAGGAGGAAGGCGTCGTGGCCGTAGTTGGAGCGGATCTCGCCATGGTAGGCCTTGATCCCATTGGCCGAGAGCGCCGAGACGATCTCCTCCGACTGGTACGGAGGGTATAGCCAGTCCGAGGTGATCCCCACCACCAGGAACTTGGCCTTCGCCGAGGCCAGTCCGGCGATGAGCGAACCGTTCTGGGTCAGGTCGAAGTAGTCGATGGCCTTGGTCATGTACAGGTAGGAGTTGGGGTCGAAGCGGGCCACGAAGGCGTCCCCCTTGTGGTAGAGGTAGCTTTCCACCTGGAAGTCGGTGGAGAAGTCGTAGCCTACCTGCTCCTTGCCCTGCAGGCTCCGGCCGAACCGGCTTAGCATGGAATCATCGCTCAGGTAGGTGATGTGCCCCACCATCCGGGCCAGGGCCAGGCCGTGCGAGGGCACGTCGCCGTCATAGTAGTCCCCGCCCCTCCATGCGGGATCGGCGGTGATGGCCCGGCGGCCCACCGCGTTGAAGGCGATCTGTTGCGGCGTCGAACGGGCGGTGCTGGCGATGACCACCGCGCGCTTGACCGCCTCGGGGTAGAGGACCGCCCACTGCAGCGCCTGCATGCCGCCCATCGAGCCGCCCGCCACCGCGAAGAGCTGCTCGATGCCCAGGTGATCGACCAGGAGCTTCTGGACCTTCACCATGTCCTTGATGGTCACGACCGGGAACCTGGTGCCGTAGGGGCGGCCGGTGGCTGGGTCGACGGAAGAGGGCCCGGTGGTGCCGCGGCACCCGCCCAGGACGTTTGAGCAGATGACGAAGTGCTTGGAGGTGTCGAAGCCCTTGCCCGGCCCGATGGCGATCTCCCACCATCCTGGCTTCACGTCACCCTTGTGATATCCGGCGGCGTGCGCGTCCCCCGAGAGGGCGTGGCAGATGAGGATGGCGTTGCTGCGGTCCTCGTTCAGCGTCCCGTAGGTCTCATACGCGACCCTGACCTCCGACAGGACCGCGCCGCTGTCCATCACGATGGGTCCGGGAAGGTCGACGTGCTTCGTCTCGGTGAGGCCGACGGAATGCTCCACCTTCAGACCCCCTGGAGCGCCTGGTCCAGGTCCTCGATGAGGTCGGCCACGTCCTCAAGGCCCACCGCCAGCCGGATGTAGTCGGGGGTCACGCCGCATGCCTCCTGCTCTTCGGCGGTGAGCTGCGCGTGCGTCGTGCTCGCCGGGTGGATGACCAGGCTCTTGGCGTCACCGATGTTGGCGAGATGGGAGAACAGCTTGAGGGAACTGACGACCTTCTTGCTGGCCTCCGCCCCGCCCTTGACGCCGAACCCCACCAGGGGACCGTGGCCTCCGCGGAGGTACTTGGACGTCAGGGCGTGGCTGGGGTGGTCCTTCAGGCCCGGATAGTTCACCCATGCCACCCGGGGGTGGTCCCGGAGGAACTCGGCGATGGCCAAGGCGTTCTCGGAGTGCCTCTGGACCCTGAGGTGCAGGGTCTCCAATCCCTGCAGGAGCAGCCAGGAGTTGAACGGCGATATCGCCGCGCCGGTGTCCCGGAGCAGCTGCACGCGGATCTTGAAGGCCAGCGCGACGTTGCCCATCTCGGGGTGGTTCCCGAAGGTGTCCCAATACCTGAGACCGTTATAGGAGGGGTCGGGCTCGGTGAACTCCGGGAACTTGCCGTTGCTCCAGTCGAACCTCCCCGAGTCCACGATGATGCCTCCCAGCGAGGTCCCGTGCCCGCCTATGTACTTGGTGGCGGAGCTGGCCAGGACGTCCGCCCCGTGCTCGATCGGCGCCACCAGCCCCACCCCTATGGTATTGTCCACCACCAGGGGGATGCCGGCGTCGTGGGCGATCTCGGCGACGGCCTCGAAGTCGGGAGTGTCCAGCTTCGGATTGCCCACGGACTCCAGGAAGATGGCCCTCGTCCTTTCGTTCACGCCCTTCCTGAAGGCCTGAAGGTCGGTCGAATCGACGAACCTGGCCGACCGCCCCAGCTTGGGGAAGGTATGGTTCAGCAGCTCGTAGGTGCCTCCGTAGAGGTTGTCGGCCGACAGGACCTCGTCGCCTGGACGGGTGATCGCCAGCAGAGCGTAGCTGATGGCCGCCATGCCCGAGGCGACGGCCAGGCCGGCGGTGCCGCCCTCGATGGCCGCCACGCGCCTCTCGAGCACGTCGGTGGTAGGGTTCATCAGCCTTGTGTAAATATTGCCGGGCTCCTTCAGCGCGAACAGGTCCGCGGCATGCTGGGCGTCGTTGAACACATATGAGGTCGTCTGGTACAGCGGGACGGCCCTCGAGCCGGTGCTCGGGTCGGCGGTCTGGCCGGCGTGGATGGCCAGCGTCCCTAGTCGCTTGTTTCTCTTGCTCATGTCGTCACATTCCTTGTATCGTTATGGTCTTGTTCGAAGTGGGGTAATCAGCGATCATCGCCGATGCGGTCCCGGTACGGCGCCATGGCCGCTCTCCGGTGCCTCGTTGGCGGCCTATGGGCCGATCTGAGAGAGGTGTCGATCGGCTTGGACAGTGTCCGCGGTCGATGGCGGGCGACCGCGGGCGGCGGAGCCAGTATCAGAGGCTCACGCCGGTTCACATTGGGAGAAAAGCATGCTGACGCATAGGGCAGGAAGCGACGGGGACGGTGGCGTTCCTTACCCTGGGGTCCGTTACTTCCGGGCTCGTTCTGGACGAGCCATATTGCTCGTTGTTCATGGCTTCACTATCCTTCACCGGCGAGTGCCGCGCATCGGTCACTGCCGTCTAGCTTCGTAACGATAGTTAATTTATTTAATGGTACCGATTCCTCCCGGTGCGGGACGCATCTCGACCCGTCGGTCCCCGGTCGTCGAGGGCGTCGGCTCAGAACATGGGCGAGGAACTACCGTCCATCACACCTGCCCCCGCCCGTGGCATCTGCTGCATACTCCTGATTCGTAGCACACGGGACATTTGGGAAAGACCTCGATGTTGTGGCCATAGCCAGGATATCCAATGCGGGCCGTTCCCTTGCAATGCTTGCAACGCCCGGTCCCGTTGCACGATGGGCAGGTCCTCATGCTTCCTTTATAGGATAGAGAAGATATTATCGTTCTGTCCTCCATCGCTCCTCGACCGGGATGCGCTCTGGCCCGCAAGATCATCTCTTGATGATGTCCATCTCGCGCTCCAGGCGGGGAAGGACCTGGGGGCGGAGCGCCATTGGGTCCACCGATACGATGAGCTTGGAACCGGTGACGGTGACCGCGTCCCTCAGGCCGTAGATGAACTGCATGATCGCTTCGTCCTTGTTGTACGTCTCAAGGTATTCCAGACCGTCCAGCAGGACGATCGCCTCGGAGCTCTTCTCCAGGAAGCCCACCACGCTGTGCAACAGGAGGGACAGGCTGCCCGGGTCGATATGCCCCGCCCCGGGCTTGGTGGTCAGCCACAACATGGGAGTGTTGGACAGGCCATACTGCTCCCTGAGCTGAACGGGATGCCTACGCGATATCAGCAGGCCCTGTCCTCCGGAAGCTATCTCGTTGACGAACATGCGATAGGCCAGGTCGTCGGTCTTGGTCTCCACCAGCACGACGCCGCCCGCGCCCATCCTGGGCGTGTCCGGGCTCCCCTGGACCCTCTCCTTGACCGGCTCCAGCACGAACAGCTTTTGGCGGAACACCCCGTAGCCGACGAACAGGCAGGTCGACAGGATGATCACCGACAGCAGGGGAGGTTCGATCGCGTCGACCATCACCGTCTTGGCCACCTGCAGGGAGGATAGGACCGGGACCGCCATGCCGGCAATCAATGGCAGAAGGCGGCGCCTCTCCTCCTCGCTGCGCTCCCGGCGATAGGCCAGGACCAGGATGACGGTGCTGACGAAGAACATCAGGACCATGGTGGCATACCAGAGCAGGGAGACCTCGTTCAGAAGGACCCACCATCCATACTGGTCCTCCGACGCCTCTATGCCGCCGGCCGCCATCGACCCGCCCAGCGCCACGATGAGGGCGGCATAGGTCCATCGGTGACGGATCACCAACGAGTCCCTCCTCTCGAACGGGATCAGGAATGCCAGATGGATCATGCCCCCTGCCAGGAGGACGGTGTTGAATACTATCCCCCTGGCGAAGTGGCCTGCCTGGGCGGCATCCGACGCGGTGATGATCAGGAAGTCGAACAGGGCCGACAGCGCCGCCGCCATCGTCACGGCGAAGAACACGCGTGAGCTGGCCAGGTGCCGGTTGCGTCCAATGACGTACACGCCTAAGAAGAAACACGCCACGGCCGCCACTACCGATATCGACGCCAGAGCCACCTTATCGATCATCGTATGAGCCTGCGAGGCGATTCGAATAGACGTATTTCATTTCACGGTATGAAGTCAGACCTTCCAAGAATTATTGGCCATACTGTAATTATCTCATTAGATAATGTTATATCCTATCCAACTCACAAATAGTAGCAAGGTGAATTAATGGATGGAAATATTAGGCCTGCAAGGCCCAGGTCCGGCCGGACGCTGCTGGTGGCGGTCATCGCCATCGTGGCGGTGCTGGTGGTGGCCGCGGTCGCGGCATTCATGCTGGGGCTGTTCGACGCCCCCGGCGGGAACGGCGATACGAACGGTGGTGACAACAACGGCGGCTTGGGAGGCGACGACCAGCTGCCCTATGACATCAGCGACGGAGACTTCATCGAGTTCTCGATCAGTCATAGCGAAGGTGTCATAGAAGGCACCATGAGGATGACGTTCCTCAATGTCACGGACGACTCCTACGACGTGAGGATGGAGCAGACCATAAACGGTATGACGTTCAACTTCACCTGGACGGCCGATGCCAACGATACCGTGGGCAGCATCTCGGACGATGACGAGCCAGAGGACTTCGGCGAGCTGATCGGGGAGGAGGTCATAGAAACGGAGTTCGGTCCGAGGAACGTGCTGCACTACCGCGCGACCGAGGATGGCGCCGTGATCGACTACTACATCGGGGAGGAATCTCCGATCATGTACCGCATGGTGACCACCGATGACGAGGGCGTCCTTACCTACGAGCTGGTCGACACGAACATCGAGGACATCAGGAACGCCAACGCCTGAGCGGGGTTCAGCGTTCCGAGGCGGCATCGTCGACGATGCCGCCAAACGCCTTACTCTCACCCTCAGCGTGCCAACTATCGGAAGCCGGTAATTATTAAATCGCCCTGAATGTTCGCCCCCCTCATGGTTGAGGTCGAGGA
The DNA here is from genome assembly GCA_001421185.1 of Methanomassiliicoccales archaeon RumEn M1. Lineage (GTDB taxonomy): Archaea > Thermoplasmatota > Thermoplasmata > Methanomassiliicoccales > Methanomassiliicoccaceae > DTU008. Next base: position 61,962 of record LJKK01000027.1, on the reverse strand, counting down.
CCCAGTGATCGAGGCCAGGGACCTGGTGCGGATCTACCGCAGCTCCAGCGGCATCATTCGCAAGAGGTATAAGGAGACCCTCGCGGTCGACCACATCTCTTTCTCGGTCGGTCGCGGCGAGCTGTTCGGGATCCTCGGCCCGAACGGGGCCGGAAAGACCACGACCATAAAGATGCTGACCACGCTCCTCATCCCGACCTCGGGAAAGGCGACCATCCTGGGCTACGATGTCCAGCATGATGCCATGGAGGTGCGAAAGCGCATCGGCCTGGTGTTGGGCGGCGAGCGTGGCCTCTACTACCGCGTCTCCGGTCGACAGAACCTGAGGTACTTCGCCGACCTGTACGGCGTTCCCCTGCACGACCGCGAACGCCGCATACAGGAGGTCCTGGACATGGTGGGACTGTCCGAGAAGGCCGATGTGAAGGTGGAGAACTACTCTCGCGGCATGAAACAGAAGCTGCATATCGCCAAGGGCATCGTCCACGACCCTGAGGTGATCTTCCTGGACGAGCCCACCATCGGCCTCGACCCTCAGGCGTCCCGGGACATCCGCCGGATGACCCAGGAGCTCATAGGCATGGGGAAGACCATACTTCTCACCACCCATTACATGCTCGAGGCCGACGAGCTGTGCGGGCGCATAGCGGTCATCAACGGCGGCAAGCTGCTGGCCCTGGACACCCCGACCGGCCTGAAGTCCCTGGTCAAGGACACCTCGGTCATCGAGGTGGAAGGCTTCGGCATCACCGACCTGGAGATGGATAGGGTCAGGGGACTGGACGGCGTCCGGGCCGTGTCATCGACGACCAACGGCTCCAAGCAGGTCATGCGGGTGCAGGTGTGCGATGCCGGAGAGATGCTCACGCCGGTCACCCGTTCCCTAGAATGCCGAGTGCTGGACGTGCACGTGAAGGAGCCGACGCTGGAGGACGCCTATCTCTGGTTGGTGGAAGGACATGCCTAGGCTCCGCGCCCTTGTCGGCTCGTTCCGCCAGCAGGCCTTCCATTTCCTTTCGGCGCCGAGCTGGCTCATCCCGAATATCATCGCCCCGTTCGTCATCACCATGGTGGTCCTGCTCATGTATCAGGAGGTCACCGGCTCCGTCATCCTGTACGCGGTGCTGGGAGGCGGCATGATGGGCATGTGGGGGAACACGCTCTACGCCTCCGGATATTCCATACAATCGGAGAGGTGGTGGGGCACCATCGAGGCCGTTCTGGTCGTTCCGTCATCGCTCATCTGGATCATCGCCGGGCGGACGATATGGAATGCCCTCATCGGAGTGGTCAACGGCCTGCTGGTGCTCGTCATCTCGGTGGTCGCGTTCGGCGTCCCCATGGACATCGCCGATCCCCTCATGTTCATGGCGTCCTTCCTGCTCACCATGTTCTCGCTGGCCACCCTGGGCCTGCTGTTCAGCTCGGCCTTCGTGCTCACCCGCCAGGCCGGCGTGCTGACCAACGGGCTGGAGTTCCCCATCTATGTCGCCAGCGGCTGCCTGTTCCCCATCGCCCTGCTTCCTGCATGGGCGTTCCCGTTCTCGCTCTCGCTGGCCCCCTCATGGGGGATCGATGCCATCAGGGAGGCGGCCGGCTTTGCGCCCGAGTCCTCGGTCTGGGTGACCGTGCTGGGCTCCGCCCCTCAGGCCAGCTTCATCCTGCCCGACCTGGCCATGGTGGTGCTGCTGTCAATGGTGTATCTGGCATTGGCCATCGTGCTGTTCCGTGTGGTGGAGCGGCAGGCCCGCCTCACCGGCGAGCTGGGGAGGGTGTGAGATGAACGCCAACCTCGCACAGTTCGGAAGGGTGTTCTGGAGCTCGGCGGTCATCGCCAAGAAGGCCCTGTTCTCCTGGCTGAGCCCGTCGCTGTGGCTGATGCAGATGTTCACCATGTCGCTGTTCCAGATCGCCATGTTCTGGTACATCGCCCAGTATGTCAATCCTGCCCGGTCGCTCGACTATGTCATCGTGGGGAACGCCATGCAGAGCATCGCCTACGTGGCGGTGTTCGCGGTGACCAACGTCACCGGCGAGGAAAAGGAGTCCGGAACGCTCCCAGCCGTTCTGGTGACCCCGGCCAATCGCTTCGCCATGTTCGTCGGCAAGGCCATGTTCCAGGTGGTCAACAGCATGGCCACGGTGGCGGTGGCGTTCTTCTATGCCATCGTGGTGTTCGGCCTGGACTTCTCCAACGTGAACCTGCTCACGCTCGCCGTGGTCATCACGGTCACGTGCTTCGCCACGGTGGGCTTCGGCCTCATGCTCTCCTCCATGGGCTTCTACCTGAGGACGACGATGGTCCTGGCCAACATCTTCCTGTTCATGGGCCTGCTGTTCTGCGGGGTCAACTTCCCCGTGTCCGACCTACCCGAGTTCCTGCAGCCCATATCCTATGCCATCCCCATGACCTATGGCACCGACGCGGCCCGTCTGGCGGTGGAGGGGGCGTCCCTGGCCGATCCAGCGATAATTGGCCTCCTGTCCTCGGAGCTGCTGGTGGCCGTGGTGGCCATCCTGATAGGCTACGCCATGATGCTCACCTTCGAGCGCCTGGCCAGGGGAAAGGGCACTCTGGACATGTTCTGACGTCGCTGTCCTCGAGGCCCCGGGGCATGGGTCAGTCCGAGCTTCCCAGACCATGCTCGTTGCCCACTAATTATCTCAATCGGTAACAGTAAAATGCATATATCATCAGCGTCCAAAACGTCTGGTAGGTGTACCAGGCATGGCTAGCAAGACGAGATTGATGAAAAAGGAGGCCGAAGCCGAGATCGAAAGATCGGAGGCGGCTAAGGCCGAGGCCGAGGAGCGGAAGGAATCGGCCGAGATGAAGAGGGATGTCGCCGACATCGGCGAGAAAATCAAGAAGAAGTTCACGAGGTAAGATCATGGACGATCCACAGAGGGAAGCGAGAAGAAGGCTCGAGGACGAGGAGAGGATCCGCCGCATGAGAGAGGGCGGCGAGAGCATGAGAGCGCAGCTGGCCATGGAGGAGGCCCAACGGAGCAGGGCTGGACGGGAGACCACCGGGTTCTCGGGCCTGACCCCCGAGGAGGAAGAGAGGCGCCGACGGATGAGCGGCGAGGGGGTCCCGCACCCTGGACTGGGAGAGACGCAGCGGGCGACCATGGCCTCCTGGGGCAAGGAGTACCGCGGTCCCGAGGGACCGACGATGGAGGACCGCATCGCCCGGGAGATCCAGTCGGAACGCCGGCCCACGGACGTACCCGGACGCACGCCGGCCGAACAGATGGCCGAGATGGACCGGGAACGCGCCCGCGGGGCCGAGGAATGGAGCCGCCAGGGCGACCTGGGCAGGGCCGGAGGCGGAACCTACTATTACGGAGGCCGTGAGAGCCAGGCCGGAGGACAGGCCTCTCCGGGAAGGGGCGAGCGCATTCCCGCCGGGAGGCCCCCGATAGAGGCGGAGCCTACGCCCGGAGAGAGGATGAGGGAGAGAGGCGGCGGCATGGCGGCGACGGCCGGCCAGACGGGCGAGCGCGTGGTCAGCCGGACCAAAGGGGTCGGCGAGCAGGCCATGGGCAAGACGAGGGAGTACGGGCGTCGCATATCCGAGAGGACCAGAGAGGCCACCGGCGGCGCCAGCGCCGAGGATATGGCCGCACAGGCCGGCGAATCGATCGGTAGAGGCATCAGAAAGGTGGTGGCGGTCGGCTCTGGCATCCTGGCAGGTCTGCGGCGCGGTGTCGGAGAGACCAGGGAGCGGGTGCCCGAGCGCGAAAGAGAGATGAGAGGCCCCCGCGAGATGGAGCGCGAGGAAGAACGGATGGGATCGCGGGAATGGTCCGAGGAGCGGGTGTCCGAGAGCGAGATCATCCGGCGCGAGGAGGGTCGCGAGGTCAGGCCTGAGGGCGAGTACCGGGAGACCGAGTACCGGGAAGTACGGAGAAGAGACGAGCCAAGGCGCTGAGCAATGGCCTATCGCCCCGGGCGAGGCCGCCCGGGGCAAAAACCGTTTGGAAGTAAGTTCAAGGATTCGCTGAGGACCCCCAGCTCATCCGAACGTCTTCTTGTACAGGTCCATGCCGTCGAGGATGCACTGCATGCCCGATTCCCGGCCTTCCCAGCCCAGCACCTCGGTCTTCTTGTTCTCCTCGAGGCGCTTGTAGGTGCGGAAGAACTCCGCGATCTCCTCGAGATAGTGGGTGGGCAGGTCGGTAAGGTCATGGTACTCACGGTTGCGCGGGTCCCGTATGGCAGCGCACAATACCTTGTCGTCGGCCCCCTTCTCATCCCTCATGCGCAGCACGCCCAGAGGCCTCGCCTCGATGACGCAGCCGCTGTACGTGGGCTCGGAGATGACCACCATGGCATCGATGGCGTCGCCGTCCTCGTAGAACGTCTGCGGTATCATTCCATATTCAAGGGGAAAGACCACGCTGGAATGGAGCACCCTGTCCAGCACGATCGCGTCGTACTCCTTGGAGACCTCGTACTTGTTCTTGCTGCCCTTGGGCGTCTCCACGATGACGTAGACGTTGCGGGGTGGGTCTTTGCCAGTAGGTAATTCTTTGAATAGAGTCATTGTACTCCGGAAAAGGGCAGGAACAACTCGGTCTTATTACTTTCTGCCCTACGCTACGCTGCCAGCGCATGCGACAAGGAAGGGCCGTTCGGCAAGCTCAGGTGGGCCAGATCGCACCAGCGATCAGGACCACGGCAATGGTCATCACGATGGCCGCGACTATGTAGGTGGGCTTGAGCACCGGCCCCTTCTCTGACTCTGAGTCGAAGTAGCGGATCAGTCCTGCGGCGGACTGGAAACCCTGGTTCTTCTTGCTCTTAGGGGGCATGGAGTTCGAACCGTGAATTCCTCATGTTCGTATTAAACCTATCTGCCTCTGTCCTGAGTCAGGCCAACGAGCCGTCCTGTCCGTCGCTGTAACCCATGATGAGCAGGCGCCCCTCGCCCTTTATCCGGCGCATGCGAAGGCGCTCCGTTCCCACGAAGCTGTCGGGCACGATGATCCCCAGTCTGATCCCTTGCCCGAGGACCTCGTAATATTCGTCCATCCGTCGGGGGTGGCGGCAGGAGCGCTCCGATTCGATGAAGTCGCATTCCACCATGCGATCGCCCCTGATGGCCGAGAGGACCGCTCGGTCCTCCGACCATTCCTCCTTGACCACCGTCCCCTCGGTCGCCTTGAGGGCATCGATCCGCTGATTGACGGCGTTCCTCATGCTTGATGATACGGCCATGGGCCCAACTAGCCAACTCGTTGTTTATTCTGTTATGCATTGGTCCATCGTGATCTCTCGACATCAGGCGCAGGAACGCGCATCCAGCGGGCGGGCGGATCCCAGTCCAGCAGGTAAGATTTATATGATTGCGGCCGTTAGCGCTTAGAGGTTAGCATGCACTGGGCAGACGTCATCGCTCGGGACCTTGTCTCCAGGACGGAATCCAATCTCATATCCACCGGCATCACTCCTTCGGGCACCCTTCACGTGGGGACGCTGAGGGAGGCCATCACCGCGGAGGCGGTGCGCAAGTCCGTGGTCAAGGCCGGAGGGAGCGTGAGGATGATCTACCTGGTCGACTCCTTCGATCCCCTGCGCAAGCGCTACCCCTTCCTGCCGGAGAGCTTCGAGGCCGAGGTGGGAAAGCCCCTGTCCTACATTCCGTGCCCCTGCGGGGAGCATGAGAACTATGCCCAACACTACATCCAGCCGTTCCTCGATTCCATCCAGGAGCTGGGCATCCACTGCCAGGTGCTGTGGACCCATGAGCAGTACGAGCAGGGCAAGTTCGCCGACGTCATCGACACGGCCATCGTCAACCGGGACCGGGTGGCCGAGATATTGAAGGAGGTGAGCGGTAGGGACCTGCCCAAGGACTTCTTCCCCTACTCGCCCAGGTGCGAGAGCTGCGGCCGTCTGTCCCATGCCAAGGTGACCGGCTACGAGAAGCCGTTCGTCAGCTACCAGTGCGCATGCGGCCATTCCGGGAAGGCGGACATCCGCAAGGCCGACGGGAAGATGCCTTGGAGGGTGGAATGGGCGGCCAAGTGGAAAGTGTTCGGCGTCACCTGCGAGCCGTTCGGCAAGGACCACGCGGCCGCCGGCGGGTCGTACGATACGGGCGTACGACTGGCCAAGGAGATCTTCGGCATCGAGCCCCCGCGTCCTATACCTTATGAGTTCGTGCAGCTGAAGGGCAAGGGCCAGATGCATAAGTCCACCGGCTCGACGGTCACGGGCGTGGACGCGCTCAACATCACGCCGGCGCAGGTCATGAACTACATCATACTAAGGGTGAACCCGGAGAGGCACATCGACTACGACTCCGGGATTGGCATCCTGGACATGGTGGACGAATACGATCGCACGGAGAGGATGTTCTATTCCGGGGAGGCCGAGGAGAGGGATGCGGACCTCCTCCGGGCCTACGAGCTGTCGCAGCCCGAGGGCCCCCGGCCCAGGCAGCCGCTGCAGATCCCCTATCGCCATCTGGTGTCGCTGGTCCAGATCGCCGACGGCTTCGACGGCGTCGTCGCCACCCTCACCCGCATGGGCATGCTCGATGACTCGGCGGACCCCGAGGACATGGCGATCCTCAAGCAGAGAGTGGACTGCGTGAGATACTGGCTGGACGGCTTCGCTCCCGATCAGGTCAAGTTCGAGGTATGCCAGTCGATGCCCGGATGCGAGATCTCGGAGCAGGAGAAAGAGTTCCTGTCCAAGCTGTACGATTCGATGTGCGCCGCGGAATGGGAGGGGGAGAGCCTGCACGACGCCATCTATGCCTGCGCCAAGGAATGCCCCGTCGGCCCTCGCGGCGGCTTCCAGGTGCTGTATCGGATATTCTGCGACCAGAAGCAGGGACCCCGCCTGGGGTTCTTCTTCTCCACCCTCGACCGCGACTTCGTGCTGGGCCGGATCAAGGAAGCATCCTGCTGAACTGTCCGGCCCCGGCCGTTCTCGCCAGGGCGGGCCCGCTCCCATGTGGGCCGACGCCCGCGCCGGCCGGGGCAATGCTTCGTAAGGTCTGTTTTTGGTCTACCTAAAGAATATATACCATTGTTTGTTTAGGTCATCCTAAAGAAGTGAGCGATATGAGCACGATCACCTTGGACGGACTGGAGCCGGGATCCCGCGCGATAATCAAGGGTTTCGCGGCCAACGGACCGGCGCGCCGGCGCATGGCGGAGATGGGGCTCTGCCCCGGGACGGAGATCGTGACCTTACGCCGGGCGCCCCTGGACGACCCCATAGAGTTCCAGGTCCGCGGGTACAACATATCGCTCCGGAAGGCCGAGGCGGCCTCCATCATCGTAGAGATCAAGGAGGGTTAAGATTGGCAATGATGCCCCTTACCATCGTCACCGAGGGCGGAGAGTGCAAGGTGCGCTCTGTGAGAAAGACCAAGACTGCCCCCCGACTGAGGGAGATGGGCTTCGTGGACACGGCCCCGCTCAAGGTGCTGAGCTGCAATTCCGCGGGCGTTATCGTCGACCTCAACGGCGTCCGCCTTGCCCTGTGCAGGGAACTCGCCAGCCAGATCATGGTCAGCTGCTAGAGGGAATAGCATGGTCCAAGAGATCAACATAGCACTTATAGGGAACCCTAACGTCGGTAAAACCAGTCTCTTCAACGCCCTGACCGGCTCCCGGCAGCATGTCGGCAACTGGCCCGGCGTCACGGTGGAGAAGAAGACCGGCGAGCGGCGGCACCAGGGGAGCACCATCAAGATCACCGACCTGCCGGGCACCTACAGCCTGGAAGCGCGCTCGCCGGACGAGAAGGTGGCCAATGCCCACATCATGAGCGGCCACCCGGACGTGGTGGTGCAGGTGGTGGACTCCACCAACATGGAGAGGAACCTGTACCTAACCACGCAGCTCCTGGACATGGGCCAGAAGGTCGTTCTGGCGCTCAACATGTCCGACATGGCGGACGCCCGGGGGGACCGCCTGGACCTCAAGGCTTTCTCGAAGGGATGGGGCGTCCCCGCGGTGCGCATATCCGCCACCCGCGGGGAAGGCCTGGAAGACCTCCTCGACACGATAATATCGACGTTCAAGGACCGCTCCGTCCCGTCCCCGGCGGTGAACTTCGGGGCCGAGATCGAGGGCAATATATCCGAGGTCGAGGCGATGCTGAGATCGGGCGGCGCGGGCGGGACCTCGCCCCGGTGGACCGCCATCCGGCTCCTGGAAGGCATCGAGAAGGTGGAAGAGGCCACGGCCGACGCCGGCCTGAGGGCGAAACTGACCGCCGCCCTGGAAGGGGTGGACCGGGACGAGGTGGAGATGGACCTGGTGGACCGCCGATACGTGGCCATCACCTCCCTTCTCGACAGGACCTATGTCCGGGGGAGCGAGAAACGCTCCCTCTCCGACGCCATCGACCGGGTGGTCACGCACAAGTACCTGGGCCTGCCGATTTTCCTCACGATGATGTGGGGGCTGTTCGAGCTGACCTTCACGGCGGCGCAGCCCTTCGTCTCGGCCATCGGGCTCGGGTTCGAATGGCTGGCCGCCTTCGTGGTCGAGAACGTCCAGCCTGACTGGCTGGCGTCAATGCTGGGCGATGGGGCAATCGCCGGCGTGGGCTCCGTACTTGTCTTCCTGCCCAACATACTGGTGATGTTCCTGCTGATCGCCCTTCTGGAGGCCAGCGGATACCTGTCCCGCGCGGCCTTCATCATGGACCGGATCATGACCAAGATGGGCCTCCACGGCAAGTCCTTCATCCCGATGCTGCTGGGTCTGGGCTGCAACGTCCCGGCCATCATGGCCACCAGGACCATAGAGGACGAGAAGAGCCGCCTGATCACGATACTGTCGGCGCCGTACATCTCCTGCTCCGCCAGGCTGCCGGTGTACGTGCTGCTGGCTGGCATATTCTTCCCCGACAATGCGGGCACCGCACTGTTCCTGCTGTACCTGCTCGGCATAGTCGTGGCCGTCGGTTCGGCCCTGCTGTTCCGGCACACCATACTTAAGTCGGAGACCTCCCCGTTCATCATGGAGCTTCCTCCATATCGTCTGCCGAGGCTGAAGAACACGATCCTGCAGATGTGGGACCGCGGCTCCATGTACCTGCGCAAGGCGGGAACGTTCATCCTGGCCGGTGCAATCATCGTGTGGCTGCTGGCCAGCCTGCCGTGGGGCGTGGAGTATGGCAGCGAGGAGAGCCTCGTGGGCGCCATCGGCCATCTGATAGAGCCGTTTCTGGCCCCGCTGGGCTTCGACTGGAGGATCGGCGTGGCGCTGGTCTTCGGCTTCATCGCCAAGGAGATAGTGGTGGGCTCCCTGGGCGTCTTGTACGGGGCCGTGGAAGGCGCCGGCCTCGAGGAGGCCATCGCTCTCAGCATGAGCGCCCCTTCGGCCGCCGCCCTGATGGTCTTCGTGCTCATCTACACGCCGTGCGTGGCCGCGCTGGCCGCCATCCGCAAGGAGACCGGGTCGTGGAAATGGACGCTCTTCTCGGTGGTGTACAGTCTGATACTGGCATACATAGCGGCCTTCATCGTGTACCAGGTGGGCCTGCTCATATGGTGATCTAAATGACCGAATCCAACAACAAGTCCGCACTGATCTCTGCCGCCATGGGACTGGCGTTCATAGCCATGGGGCTCCTGGAGATGGCCGCCGTGGTTATCGACCCTTCGGTCGAGATCATGCTATACCTGTCGAGCGGCGGGAACATCCTGCTGGCTCTGGTCCTCCTCTTCACCGGGGTGGTCCTTCTGAACGCCGCCATGAGGTTCCGCAACGGAACGGACGGGGAAGCCTTCCTCGTGGTGGGCTGCATGCTGGCCCTGTTCGTCGGCCTGGTGGTATCGCTGACGCTGGCGGCGAGCGCTACCGAGGCGTACCTGTTCGGGAGCGAGGACTTCGTCGACTGGTCGCTGGCCGATGACTTCACGCCCGCGATCCCCATGATGATCCCCAGCCTGGCGGTGCTGCTCTCCGCCCTCCGGTCGTTCCGTTCCACGGCACAGGAGCCCGCAGCATGATCCGGGAGACGCTGGAAACGCTGGTCGCCTCGTCGTCCATGTCTGACATGGCCGAACGGATGGGCATCGGCATGGATGACCTAAGACTCCGCCTTACGCTGCTGGAGGAGAAGGGATTCCTCCGGAGGACGGGCGGGGAGGCGTGTGAATCCTCCTGCGGGCGCCACTGCCCCGGATGCGTCTCCGCCCCCGCCGCCTCGGCGGAAGGCTACGAGCTCACCGACAAGGGCCGGAAGGTGCTGGAGAGGAACTGACGCTCCTTACCGCGAAAACCGCTTCAGCGGCCTCGATCGGGTATATATCCAACGATGCTCCGGCATAATGCACCCATGCCGGACGCATCGGCCCTCCATGCCGAAAAAGGTTCGATCGAGGCCTCAACTCCTTTCCGCCTCTTTTCTGCGCTGCCCGTCTGGAACCGCCCGGGACGACGGCTAGTCATTCCATGCGTCCCGGGGCATCCGGACCATGCCTCGCCCGGCTGGCGTCAAGGGCGAACGCGGCGGACCGGACCCCGGACGGCGAGGTCACTTTCTCATCAGGCCCAGCTGGTTCAGCTTCTCTGGCAGGTAGGTCGAGGTCACATAGTCCAGGCCGTACTTGGCCAGGGCCTGCTGTTCGGCCTTCTTGCCCAACCTCAGCATCTCCTCGATCTCCCCGCGCCAATAGCCGGTGTTGAACCGGGGGTCCTTCAGCTCGGCGTTGAGGGCGCGGACGTCCATGTCGGTGAGCTTGTCGGTCGGTAGGTCGTAAGCGGTGATGTCCGAAGCGGTGATGCCTATGAACTCCGCCGATGGCGTGGCCAGGTACTCGGACAGGTGGGCCGTCTTGATGGCGCCGTAGGCCACCGAGGCGTATATGCGGAACGACCACGGGTCGCCGTCGGTGAACACCACCACCGGCAGGTTCATCTCGTCGTTGAGCCGCTTGATGAACCTTCTGGTCGAACGGGCCGGCTGCCCCTTGAGGTGCACCAGGATGGCGTCCTCCGCCTCGTCGAACCCGTTCTCCACCAGACGGTCGAACATACCGCCCGTCTCGACCGCGATGACGAACCGGGCCGAGGTGGAGCCGAGCTCCACCTTCTCCTTCTCCACGTTGTATGGGATGCCGTATCCGGAGTCGCCCACGTCGTCGCGACAGTTGAGCGCCTTCCGCTTGCCCTTGCGGTCCGTCTCCACGATGTTGAGGTCGCCGATGACCCTGGCCCCGTCCTCCTCGGGGCGGAGCTTGAAGTCCTCGCGCAGGCACTGGGTGACGATCTCCAGGTCCTCGGCCAGCATGTTGCTCTCGTCCTGGGAGTGGAACTTGGCCTTGCCCCAGCCCTCCGATATGTAGTATGATTCCCTGAGCGTCGATGACCGATTGCTCTCGATCATGTCCCTGATGAGCTCCAGCATGTAGGAGGTGCGCAGCAGCATCATGGCGCCCTGGACCTTCTTGGCCGAGCGGGCGCCCTTCTGGTCGCCGTACTTCCACACACTGCTCTTCTTATCGAACCTGATGTTGGCCTTGGTGCGCAGGGGAAGCACCATCTTGGGGATCTTCCCCTGGTCCAGCTGCTCGTATATGGATTCCGAGATGGCGTACAGCCTCTTGACCGCCTCGGTGTTGCGCTCACTGGTCGTCATTGAGGTCCTCCCCTGATTCGTCATAGTCCGGCTCCTCGTCCGCGTCTTCCTCTTCCGGCTCCTCGGCCTCGGTCTCGGTGAAGTTCAGCCCTTCAACGTCCCAGTCGCCCGGCAGGGGGTCGGCGCCCATGACGTCGACGGGATTGATCCCGGACACGTACAGCTCCACTTCCTGGTACATGTCGGCGTCCAGTCCGCTCAGCTCGTATGTCAGATGATATATCTCGGTGGAGGCGATGCGCGGCAGCTCCCAGCTGACCTTCTCCCCGTCCCTCACGTCGGTGGGCGCCAGGGAGCAGCTCTTCTCGTCCAGGCACCCGTTCGGAACGATGGTGTGGACAGAGAACTTCTGCTGCTTGGGCGTGTAGTTATAGATGGAGACCTTGACCTTGTGGCGCCCCTTCTCGAACTTGACCTGGTCGTCGATCCACACCACGTTCATGATCTTGGTGATGGTCCCTCGGAGGTCCGGCACTGGCCTGTCCAGGATGCTCGCGGTCTTCTCGGCCATCAGCGGGATGATCTCCTGGACGATCTCGAACTTGGCGCGGGTCTTGCTCTTGCGCTCCTTCTTGTTGAGATGGGTCTTCAGGTTACGTCCGCAGGCCTTGAGGGCCAGCTGGATCTCCTCCTGGATGTTCGGGATGGATGATATGGCCTCCTTGGCCTCGGATGTGAAGGGGATCTTGGTGGATGCGACGTGCACGAGGATGATGGCCGGTCCGAACGGTATGCCGGAGCCCCCCCTCTGCTCCAGCCCGTACCGCCGCCAGTCGGTGTTCTCGATCGCCTTCGTTATGACGCAGGCCCCCTGCTGGTACAGCAGCGGCACACGGTTGGCGAAGCGGTAGATCTGCACCTGCTGGTCCTTGGGCAGTCCACCGCCGTAGACGATGCCGACCTCAACCAGGAAAGGGTTGCCGGAGTGCACCTTGGGGTCCCTGGTCACCGGCGGGGCGTAGAACTCTGGCTTGACCTCCTCCAGGACGTGCTTGAGGCCCTTGCGGATGAGCTTGTCCCCGATGGGCGACAGGCAGTCGACCTGGGGAGCCATGATCTTGACCTTGCCGATGCCCTCCAGCAGCTGCTTGCACGACTCCAGCGTCATGTGCGTCGGCCGGGTGGTCTCGGGCAGGGCGGAGGCCGAGCAGATCTCCTTGGCGACCCGCTCCGAGACTCGGTTGAAATCGTTCTGAAGGAACTTGACCAGGCTGCGCTCCTTGGTGGCCTTGATCATGTTCATGAGCGTGCCCAGCTCGATGCCGTCGGGATGGGGCTTGATCTCCTTGGTCCGAGGAGGCATCTGATCGGTGGCCCTGTCGAAGACGTACTTCTTCCCCTCGGGATCGATGAAGGTGATGCACGCGTGGGGGTTCACGATGGCCGTCTGCCGCAGGTACTCGTACACCGACTGGCGACCGTTGACGTACCGGCCGTTCATGTAGAACGTCACCCGGGTCCCGTGGGGCACGTCGTTCCAGGGGATGTAGTCCTCCCGGAGCAGGACGGGCATGTTCTTCTTGGTGTCGATGATGATGTCGATCTCCTTGGCCGCCTCCGCGCCCTCCACCTTGGAGCGGGCCGTGGCCGGCTTCCCAGTGGTGATCTGGCCGAACATGATGGTGGCCGAGATCCCGATGCCCTGCTGACCCCTGGACTGCCTGACCGCATGGAACCGCGAGCCGTACAGGAGGCGACCGAACACATTGGGCATCGAGGTCGATACGATGCCCGGTCCATTGTCCTCCACGGTGACCCGGTACTCCTTCTGGTCGACCCTGTCGATCTTGACGCTGATGTCGGGAAGTATCTGAGCCTCCTCGCAGGCGTCAAGGGCGTTGTCCACCGCCTCCTTGACCCCCATGATGAGGCTTTTAACAGGTGAATCGAAGCCGAGGATCTGCCGGTTCTTCTCGAAGAACTCGGAGACCGAGATCTCCTTCTGGCCCTTGGCCAGTTTCTGAGCTGTAGAACTAGAGGGCATCCAGTAACCCCAATGGAAAGGGGTTTAAAAGAATTTGGCCAAGGTGCTGGAAAGTACTACTCCTCGAACTCCTTTCCACAGTTCCAGCAGGTCCTTGCGCCCTCGTCCACGGTGGCCCCGCACTCCGAGCACTCGAACTTGTCCTTGCCGCTGGTCTGAGGCTCGTCATCGAAGCTCTCCCCGCACTGCGGGCACGCCTTGGCATTGGCCGGGACGTCGGCCCCGCACTCCGAGCACACGAACTTCTCCACCGCCTCCGGCGTTCCGACGGCGGCGCCCTGGGACTGCTGCCTCTGCTTCATGATCTCCTCCATGCGCGCCCTGGAACGTTCGCTGTACCAGTTGAACGCCAGCAGCATGTAGAAGAGCAGGCCCACCTGGATCAGGAGGGCGAAGGTGTACAGCGGCATGTAGTGGAGGAAGATGTCCGCATCCGACTGGTGCACCGGGCCATAGCTCTCGAAGGTGCTGACCCACGTGCCGTTGGCGTTGGTCATGAAGTAGTACGAGTACACAGACTGGTTGGCCAGTTCCGTGTTGAACGTATATCGCTCGCCACCTGCCACCGGCCCGGCGGATGACAGGGTGAAGTTGCCCACCTGCTGTAGCGAGTATAGATCGTTGATGATGACATTGACGCTGTAATCGCTGGCGGTGGCGCCGGTGACGGTCACGTTGAACCAATGGGTGGTGCCCGCGTCACCGCGGTACGGTTCGACCGTTCCGTTCACCAACAGCCCGTCGGAGGACTCCAGCTGGAGCCCCTCCATCGCATTGATGTTGTTCACTCCCACGAACATCGTGTAGAACACGCCCAGGACGATCACGAACGCCAGACCCCACACGGCCAGCTTTCGTCGGTCCTTCAGACCGAAGTAGTACGGGATATAGAACCCGGCGAGAGCGATCAGCAGGGAGCCGAAGCACAGCGCCCCTAGAAGAGGCATCAGGAGCAGGCCGACCACCATGGCCAGGACCAGCCCCAGGGGCAGGGCGTACTTCTTCTCCCGGAACTTGAGGAAGCGTTCCTTGAGATCATCCTGAGAGGACATCGGCCCGCCATCGGGCTGATTGCTATAAAAGTTGTCTCCATCGTGAGCTCGATCGTTTGAACATGGTCCTTGGCGGGGTCAATCAATTTATCTATGTCCTTGCTCTGCCCGTCTGGATGACCGACGTTGTCGTGGCTATAGGCGGCAATGCCATCCTGCGCCCGGGGGAGGAGGCCACGGCGGAGAACCAGTTGAACAATCTCCGCCAGTACTGCACCCCCCTGGCCCGGATGGCCAGGAGAGGCTGGGACCTGATAGTGGTCCACGGCAACGGGCCGCAGGTCGGGAACATATTGTTGCAGAACGAACTGGCCCACAGCAAGGTGCCGGCCATGCCGCTGGACGTCTGCGGGGCCCAGTCCCAGGGGCAGATCGGGCTCATGCTGCAACAGGCCATGGGCGAAGCGCTGCGTCGAGAGGGCGTGGACCGCAAGGTGACCTGTTTGCTCACCAGGGTGATAGTCGACCTGGACGACCCTGAGTTCGCCTCGCCGTCCAAGCCCATAGGTCCGTACTATGACTGGCCGGAGGCCGAGCGGCACATGGCCCTGGGGTGGCGCATGCGGGAGGACGTCGCCCGCGGAGGATGGAGGAGGCTCGTGCCCTCCCCCCCGTCCACGGTCCGTTCTGGAAAAGGATGCGGTGAGGGCCCTCATGGCCACCGGGGACCAGATAGTCATCGCCGCCGGCGGGGGCGGCGTGCCGGTGGTGGAGCGCGACGGGCGGTTGCTGGGCGTGGAGGCCGTGGTGGACAAGGACTGGGCGGCATCGGTCCTGGCCAGGGACCTGTGCGACCTGTTGATCATACTGACGGACGTGGACGCAGCCTACGTCGATTTTGGCGGGCCGCGGCAGAGGGCGCTCGGTGAGGTCACGGTGGATGAATTGAGGAGCTATCACGCGGAGGGCAACTTCCACTCCGGCTCCATGGGCCCCAAGGTGGAGGCGGCCATTGCGTTCGTCGATTCTCCCGGCAAGGCCGCCATCATCACGTCACCGGAACTATTAGATAAGGCGTTGGAGAGTAAGGCGGGAACGCGTATTGTACTGCGGTAAGCAATAAAGCGTACGACCAGCGAAATAGGTGAGCAATTGGCATTGACCATCGAGGAGCAGATTAAGGCGATCGAGGACGAGATCGCCAAGACCCAATACAACAAGGCCACTCAGGGCCACATAGGTCTCCTCAAGGCCAAGATCGCCCGCCTCCGGATGGAACAGGATAAGCGGCGGGCGGCGTCTGGAGGAGGCGGCCAAGGTTACTCGGTCAAGAAATCGGGCAACGCCACCATCGCCCTGGTGGGCTTTCCCAGCGTGGGCAAGTCGACCTTGCTCACCAAGTTGACCGACGCCAAGAGCGAGGTGGCCTCCTACGCCTTCACCACCGTGGACGTCATCCCGGGCATCATGTACTACAAGTTCGCCAAGATCCAGGTCCTTGACCTGCCGGGCCTGATCCGCGATGCCAGCAGGGGCAAGGGACGAGGGCGGGAGGTCCTGGCGGTGGTCCGCACGGCCGACCTCATCCTGTTCGTCATCGACGTGTATGACACCAACGTGCAGGTCCTCATGGACGAGCTGTACAACAGCGGCATCCGCCTGAACACGCGGCCCCCCAACGTCGTGATCACCAAGACCGACCGGGGCGGCATCGAGATCAAGCCCACCGTCCAGCTCACCAAGATCACGCCCGAGATGGCCTCTGACATGGTGGCCGCCTACGGCCACGTGAACGCCGAGGTGATCATCCGGGACGACATAGACGAGGAGCAGCTCATCGATGTGCTCACCGGGAACCGAGTGTACATGAACTCGGTCACCGTGGTGAACAAGGTGGACCTGGCCGATGCCGAGTACCTGGAGGAGGTCAAGGAGCGCCTGAAGGACTACGACCCGGTGTTCATCTCGGCCAACAAGGAGATCGGGCTGGAGGAGCTGAAGGAGGCCGTTTACCAGAAACTGCAGTTCATCCACGTGTTCCTCAAGCCCCAGGGCAAGGAGGCCGACATGGACGAGCCCATGGTCATCATGGGCGGGTCCACCGTCGGCGACCTGTGCGACCGCATCCATCGCGCCTTCCGTCGCAACTTCCGCTACGCCAACGTTTGGGGGGACAGCGCCAAGTTCCCTGGCCAGATGGTCGGCGTGGACCACGTCCTGGCCAACGGGGACATCGTCACCATCGTGGTCAAGCGGGGCGCCGACTGAGCAAAGGATATGGGCTAGGCGGTACATGCCCTGTGTGAGGTCTTGCGATGGCATACAAGGGCATGTCGACCAAGGCGGTCCATTCGGGCGAGATCCCCGAGAGGCCGACAGGCGCGGTGAACACTCCGATATATCAGTCATCCACGTTCATTTTCCCCACGGACGACCCACGTACCTGGGACGGGGACGCCCCGGAAGGCACGTACATCTACTCCAGGAAGGCCAACCCCACCGTCGAGGCCGCCGAGAGGAAGATCGCCGATTTCCATTCGGGAAGGCAGTGCCTGCTCTTCTCCTCGGGCATGGCCGCCATATCCTCGATCATGACGGCCTATCTCGCCAAGGGCGACGTGATCGTCTCGCAGGAGGACATCTACGGGGGTACGTACGGCTTCCTGCGCAACAACCTGCCGAGGATGGGCATCGATGTCAGGTTCGGCCCCACCGCCGACACCGACGCCCTCATCGACGCCATCGTTCCCGGGACCAAGATGGTGTGGTTGGAATCGCCCAGCAATCCCCTCATGAGGCTGGTCGACTACCCGGAGGTGGCCAAGGCGGCGCGCGAACGAGGGGCCATCACGGTCATAGACAACACGCTCGCGTCGCCGATGAACCAAAGGCCGCTGGAAGGAGGAGTGGACATCGTCATGGAGAGCGGGACCAAGTACCTCGGGGGGCACTCCGACCTGCTGGCCGGAGCGGTGGTGGGCAATGGCCTTGACCTCGCGCCTGTCCACGAGGCGAGATCGTCCTTCGGCGGGTCGCTCGACCCGTTCGCGTCGTTCCTTCTGGAGCGGGGGATGAAGACCCTGCCGCTGCGGATGGAGCGCCACAACCGGAACGGCCTGGAGATCGCCCGGTTCCTGGAGGACCATCCGGCGGTGGAGCGCGTCCACTATCCCGGGCTGGAGAGCCACCCGCAGCATGCCCTGGCCAAGCGGCTCCTCTCGGGCTGCGGCGGTCTGATGAGCTTCGAGGTGAAAGGAGGCCGGCAGGCGGTCGAGAAGGCCATGAGGTCCATGCGGCTGATCAAGATGGCCACCAGCCTGGGCGGGGTCGAGAGCCTGATCAGCATGCCGTTGAACACCTCCCACCGGCCTCTGCCGCCCCAGGAGCGGGCCAGGCTGGGCATCACTGACTCCATGCTCCGCGTGTCGCTCGGCATAGAGGACGTCGAGGACCTGGAAGAGGACCTGGACCAGGCGCTCAGGGCCTCACAGGTCTGAGAGGGCCCACACGAGCTTGTCGATCTGCACGGTCATGGTGTCCAGGACCCCCAATGTATCGGCGCCCCGCTCATGGTGCATCCGCTCCATGAAGCTGGGGAACCAGTCGGATACATGGTTGGACGGGACCGGCAGCAGTACCAGCGTCAGCCCCTCGGTCGAGAAGTTGTTCCTGACCCACGACTGGGCGGGCTCGCCCAACGCCACGATCACGTGGACCCCCTGCTCCAACAGCTCGTCCACCTCGTCGCGGACCGAGGTGGGGGTGAACCTTCCCAGCTCGGAGCGCTCGCCGGCCGGCTGCCTTGAGAGATAAATGAGATGGCCGGAATGGAACAGCTCGTTCAGCCTGTCCATCTTCTCGTCCTTCTGGCTGTCCCCCAGCTCCCTGAGGAAGTTGTCGATGCGCACCAGCAGCCGCCCCGGCTCGGCGGCGGCGAAGATCATACGTCTGGCCGAGGCATCGTCGAAGGTGCGGCTGGCCCGGTAGATCGGCAGCAGATGGGGGGAAGGGCTCTCGGCGATCACGATGACCTTCACCTGCTCGGGCCTGGGCACGCATATCTCCCGAGGGTCCTGCACCGGGACGTTGGATTCCATCGGCCTTGTTATCCATGCCTAGGCATAAATCTCTATGCAGGGCCGCGAGGGCGCCGTACGTCCGCTCCTGCCTGCCAGTCGCCAGCGGCTGGAAACGGTTTAATAAAGAGTCCTCATTGTCCGAACGATGATTCAGCGCCCCCGCGGCACCAGGGATTTCGGGCCGGATGAGATGGAGAAGAGGCGCAGCTCGAGGCGACCATGCGCCGCGAGGCCGCGCTGTTCGGATTCCGCGAGATAGCCACTCCCATCTTCGAGCATACCGAGCTGTTCACTCTGAGGTCCGGCCCCAACGTGGTCGAGGAGATCTACGCCTTCCAGGACAAGGGAGGCCGGGACATATCCCTCCGCCCTGAGCTGACGGCCCCGGCGATGCGCTTCTTCGTCAACGAGCTGAGCAGCAGCGCCCGGCCGCTGAAGATGTTCTACTTCGGCCAATGCTTCCGCTACGAGCGGCCCCAGTCCGGAAGGTTCCGGGAGTTCTTCCAGTTCGGGGCCGAGCTCATAGGCGATCCCGGTCCCGAATCGGACGCCGAGGTCATCGCCCTGGCCGCTTCGATCATGCGGCGCATAGGGTTGAAGCAGTACACCATCCGCATCGGGCACATCGGCGTGCTGCGGAACATGCTGGCCGAGGCTGGAGTGGGGCCCGAGGCGGCACCGCTCATCCTGCAGAAGCTGGACAAGAAGGAGTATGAGGAGGCGAGCCAGCGCATGCGGGATGCCGGCATGGACGACGAGCGGATCGGGAAGGTGATCGACATCACCAACACGGTCGGCCCCGTCGAGGTGCTGGACAAGATCAGCGGGGACGCGCGCGAACACCTCCTGGGCATCTTCAGGGTGCTCCAGGCCTACGGCATCGACAATATCCAGGTCGACCTGGGAGTGGTGCGCGGCCTGGACTATTACACGGGCATGGTGTTCGAGATGGACGCCCCGGTGCTGGGGGCCGAGAAGCAGATCTGCGGAGGCGGTTCGTACTCTCTCACCGAACTGTTCGGAGGGGAGAAGACCTTCTCCACCGGCTTCGGCATCGGCTTTGACCGGACCTTGCTGGCGCTGGAAAAGGAAGGCTACCAGGCCCCGGTCCACAGCATCGACGTGTATGTGCTCCCGGTCGGCGACAGCACCCGGCAGGAGGCGCACCACATCGCCGCCCAGCTGCGGCGGGCCGGGATCAGCACGGACATCGATCTGATGGGAAGGAGCCTGTCCAAGAGCATGAAGTACGCCAATGGCATCAACGCCCGCCGCACGGTGATCGTGGGCGACAAGGAGATGGCCCAGGGCTCGGTGACGGTAAGGGACATGGTCACGGGCGAGCAGACCCTGGTGAAGAGGGAGGAACTGCTCACCTTCCTTGAGAAGTAATAAGAAATGCCTGAGGCCGGCTTCATGGTGGGGATTCGGAGGAAAACTACTTAGGAGGAGAGTTGAGCTCCGACCTCAGGCACTAATCATCCTAATTCTGCCCTTCTATATTAAGGTATGCCCTAACGTAACAGGTCGTCCGACACGTACCCCTCGATGGAAAAGGACCAATGGCCTCGGCCAGGATGGATGCTTCGGCCTGATGCGTTCTCGGCGTCTAGAGGATGTCGATCGCTAGCCAAATGCATCAGGGGTTCGGCTTCCCACGGGGCATTAGGTCGTGCATGATGTCCTGTTCCTGATTGAGGAGCGCATCGGCCCTGCTCACCATGGGATGCCCCCTCCGCACGTTGGAGAAGGTGACCTTGCTAAACTTCTTGGAGAGCTTCCTGATCTCTTCCAGGTACGGCTGCAGGTTGGCGGCCCGGCATGCATATTGGCCGTTCACCTGACGGACCATCAGCTCGGAGTCGCTGACGACCTCCACCTCGTCTGCTCCCATGTCCGCCGCCTCCTTGAGAGCGGCGATGGCCCCTTGGTACTCGGCCACGTTGTTGGTCGTCCGTCCGATGTAGCGGGCGTACTCCTTGACGACCTTGTCGTCGCGGGTCACCACCACGGCGAACGCCGCCGGACCAGGGTTTCCGCGGGAGCCGCCGTCGGTATAGATGGTCAATCTCATTCGCTCACCGACGGACCTGGCGCGTGGAGCGTCCTGACCTTGCGGTTCTTGTCGTCCACCAGGACGATGTTGGGCGTGATGGGGCGGTCGGTGATCTCGAACGCCATGATGATGATGCGGTCGCCTACATTGACCAGGTGGGCGGCCGCGCCGTTGACGCATATGACGCCGGAGCCTGGCTCCCCTTCAACGGTGTACGTCTCGAAACGCGCTCCGTTGTCTATGTCGGAGACGAGGACCTTTTCGCCGGCCCAGATATCCGCCTCGTCCAGCAGCTCTTTGTCTATGGTGATGCTCCCTACATAGTCAAGGTCTGCCTGGGTCACCACCGCGCGGTGGATCTTGCCCCGAAGGAGGACACGCATGATATATGCTGAAAGAACCGGAGTTCATGAAACTTACTATTTTCCGACATGCATGCAACGTCGCCTCAGGGCGGGCTCCCTGAACAAGCTATTTATGGAAAATGCGTGTTACCTATGGAGTAAGTCGTAACACTAATCGTTCGAGGAGATGAGCATGAACAGGAACGGATTGTTGGCAATAGCGGTCGTGGCCGTAGTGCTGGTCGCGAGCCTGGCGGCCGCGATGATGCTTCTGCAGGAGTCACCGGCCGAGGACCCCGGGGACCTGAAGCTTACCGTGGTGGATGACCGTGAGAAGAGCATATACTTCGCGGACTCCCCGCAGAGGATCGTCTCGCTGGGTTCGTCGTTCACCGAGATCATAGTCGCCCTGGACGAGCCCGACCGTCTGGTGGGCGTCGACTACTCTGGCGCGTCCATCGAGGGCGTTCCCGAGAACGTGATCGACCTGGGCAAGACGAGCTCCCTATCCATGGAGACCCTGCTGTCCCTGGAGCCGGACGTGGTCATCATATGGAACTTCGACATGTATCAGTCGCTGATCGCCGACATGGAGAAGAAGGGGCTGAAGGTCGTTGCCTACTACCCCAAGACAGTGAACGATACGCTGTCCACCATGGAGCGCATCGGCGACATGCTGGGCTCCGACGCCTCCGCCCTGGTCGATTCCATGAAGGCCCGGGTGAACGCCGTGGTGGAGAAGACCGCCAATCTGACCGACGAGCAGAGGACCCGCGTGTACCTCGAGCTGGCCAGCAAGAGCGGGCAGACCACCGGGGGCGGGACGCTGAGCAACGAGCTCATCGAGATGGCCGGGGGCAGGAACATCTTCGCCAACGGCACCGGCTACTGGCTGGCCAACCGTGAGGACGTGATCTCCCGCAACCCTCAGGTGATCGTGGTGGAGGACTCGTCGCTTCGCGACAACCAGTACTTCATAGACACCTACTCGGCCACCGATGCGGTCGAGGACGAACGGGTCCACCGCATCGCCGCCGGGACGCTCACCACCTCCCCCCGGATCGTGGAAGCGCTCGAGGACCTGGCCCTGTGGTTGCAGCCCGAGCTGTTCGGTGAGCAGACCTGAACCCTCTTCCCCTTCCCATCTTTTTTCATTCCATCTAGCGGGGGCATGGGCTAATAAATCTTGACGGTTATGCCGGGGCCACCATGGACGCTGTGGATGTGGCCTCTCTGCAGAAAAGAAAGCTCGCTCGGTGGGGAGCGATCACCGCTGCGATGGCCGCAGGGCTCGTCCTGTCCATGCTCATAACGCTCAACATCGGCGCGGTCAGCATGCCCTTCGACACCATCATCGACGTGCTGCTGGGCGGAGGGAACAAGTTCCAGAGGTCCATCATCATGGACACCCGGCTCCCGCGCATCATCCTGGCGGCGCTGGTCGGTGCCGCCCTGGCGGTGGCCGGCGCGGCCATGCAGGGCGTGTTCCGCAACCCCATGGCGTCACCTTACGTTCTGGGGATATCGGCCGGCGCGGCCTTCGGCGCCTCCCTGGCCATCGTGACCGGCATATCATGGCTGTCGGGCCAGCTGGCAGTGCCCTCCATGGCCTTCCTCTTCTGCTTCCTCACGCTCCTCCTCGTTTACTCCATCTCGAGGACCAAGGGCGGCTTCGTGCCGGTGGAGACGCTGCTGCTGGCCGGCATCGCGGTGGGAGCGTTCTTCAATGCCCTGGTGTCGCTGATGAAGTACTTCGCCGGGGAGGAACTGTCGGCCATCGTGTTCTGGATGATGGGCGGGCTATGGCAGGCCCGATGGGAGGACGTGGCGATCTCGCTCCCCATGATCGTATTGGGCTCGGCGATACTGTGGCTCATGTCCCGCGACCTCAATACCATGATGGTGGGGGAGGAGCACGCCCTCCATCTTGGATTGAACGTCAACGGCGTGCGCCTGATCATCCTCCTGGCGGCCTCGCTGGTCACCGCGGCGGCGGTGGCGGTGAGCGGCATCATCGGCTTCGTGGGTCTGGTCGTCCCGCATGTGGTACGCCTCCTGGTCGGACCCGACCATCGCATCCTGATCCCCGTATCGTTGCTCGGCGGCGCCATCTTCATGGTGTGGATGGACACCCTGGCCCGGACGATCATTCTGCCGGCGGAGCTGCCGGTGGGCATAATCACCGCGCTGCTGGGCGCGCCGTTCTTCGTGTATCTGATCATCTCCCGGCGCCGGAAGATGGGGTGGGTGAAGTGAAGCTCAGCGTCCAGGGGATCTCGTTCTGCTATCGCTCGGAGGACGTGGTCAGCGGAGTGAGCTTCGAGGCGGCCGAAGGTCAGATCGTCGGCATCCTCGGCCCCAACGGCTCCGGCAAGACGACCTTGCTGAAATGCCTGAACCGGGTGCTGTCGCCCAAGGAGGGCACGGTGCTCATCGAGGGCGTCGACTATCGCCAGAGGACCAGAAAGGAGATCGCCCGCCAGATCGGCGTGGTACCGCAGTCGGCCAACTCCAACTTCCCGTTCACCGCCCTAGACATCGTCATGATGGGCCGCAATCCGGAACTGGAGAGGTTCGAGCGGGAGAAGGAGAGCGACCTGCAGATCGTCAGCAACGCCATGAGGATGACCAACACCTCGGCCCTGGCGGACCGGCCCATGGACCAGCTGTCGGGCGGGGAGAGGCAGAGGGTGATCATCGCCCGGGCATTGGCGCAGAGGCCCAAGATCATGCTGCTCGACGAGCCCACGCTGCACCTGGACGTCAATCATCAGATCGAGATCCTCGACCTCATATCCCGGCTGGCAAGGGAGGAGCGGATGCTGGTGATCATCGTCACCCACGACCTGAGCCTGGCGGCGCGGTACTGCGACCGCATCATACTCATGCGCAAGGGGCGCATAGTCTCCGCCGGGGATGTGACCCAGGTCCTGACCAGGGAGAACATGGCCAAGGTGTTCTCCATCGATGCCGCTATCTATTACGATGAGCGTATCGGTACTCACAACGTGGCCGTCATCGGCGCCATCAAGGAAGGGAAGGAATGACATCCAAGGTGGAGGTGGACGCGAGGATCTGCTCGCACCGGACCGTGATAGAGGCCACCGACAAGGGGGACGGGAGCATGTCGATACGCATCGACACCGACTGCCCCAGCGTTCAGACCTACGGCGAGATGGTCTCCGAGCTCGCCCCGGGCGATTACTCGGACTGGTCCGACTCCAAGGTATGGGAGATGGCCGCCCAGGCCGGTCTCACCACCACCTGCCTGGTACCGGTCGCCCTCGTGAACGCCTGCTGGGTGGAATCGGGCATGATGTCCAAACGGCTGGCCATCAAGGAGGGCCCGATCTGCATTCATTTCCTTGAATAGTGACGTTTATTAGCCCTCGGCGACCCTGTTATCCAAGGTGAGGGCATGGGCGGAAGCACCGTTTTCCTATACCATGACGATTTCCTGAAGTATCAGTTCGGTGCGCAGCACCCCTTCCAGCCGGTGCGGGAGAGGATGACCCTCGATACCCTGCAGTCCCTGGGCGCGTTGGACGACGGCGCCGTGGTCGTCCCCCGCCCGGCGGACATGGACTCCCTCTTGGCCGTGCATCTGGAGGGATACATCAAGAAGGTCAGGGAGCTCTCGAAGAGGGGCGGCCTCCTCGATCGGGGCGACACCCCGGCCCGGCCCGGGCTGTATGAAGGCGCGCTCATGGCCGTCGGCGCCACCCTGGATGCCGCCCGGGGCATCGCACGGGGGGACTACGAGCATGCCTTCAATCCTGCCGGGGGGCTCCATCACGCCCACCCCGCCCGCGCCGCCGGCTTCTGCGTGTTCAACGACATCGCGGTGGCGGTGAGGGCGTTCCAGAGGGAGTTCGGCATCGGCCGGGTGGCCGTGGTGGACATCGACGCCCATCACGGGGACGGCACCCAGGCGATATTCTACGACGAGGACGTGCTGACGATATCCCTCCACCGCTATGGCGGGGGCTTCTTCCCTGGAAGCGGGGACGCGGACGAGATCGGGGAGATGGAGGGGACAGGGAGCAACATCAACGTGCCGCTGCCGGGCGGCACCGATGACAATCTGTTCCTGCACGCCTTCCGTTCGGTGGTGGTGCCGGCGCTGCGCTCCTACCGCCCGGACGTCATCATCCAGCAGTTCGGGGTGGACGGCCATTACAAGGACCCGCTGGCCGACATGGGGTACACCACCCGCGGCTATGCGGAGGTGGCCAAGCTGACCCATGATCTGGCCCACGAGCTGTGCGAGGGGAGATGCCTGGTGCTGGGCGGCGGAGGGTACGACCTCGATGCCACCAGGCGGGCGTGGAGCACCATGTACTGCGTCATGTCCGAGGCGTCGATCGATCGCGAACGGGCCAGGGGGCTGCACGACATGGAGGCTCCCCTTTCCGATCGCAGGACGGCGGACCGTGTGCTAGATGTCATAGAAGAGGTGAGGCAGCGATCCCTTCCTCTCCTGGAGAGGGTGATACGCTACGCTTGACAGCGGTGAGATGAGAATGGCGCCCTGGTCGGGATTTGAACCCGAGTCGGAGCCTCGACAGGGCTTCATGATAGGCCGCTACACTACCAGGGCGTAATTCCACCCAAATATGTAGGTCCTATATATGGCTTTCCAGACCGTTCCCTCGATGGACCTCGCGAGAGGTCGTCACGAACCAATGACTGGCCTAACCGGACTTGACGTGTAGAACGGTCGAAACATGCATCGGGAGGAGAATCAGCACCTTTATGATGATGTCCCGGAATAGCGGTGAGGTGGCAGACATGGACGGCAAGCTAAGGGTGAGCGACTACATGGTCCGGGACGTCATATCGATCCCGTCGGACTATACGGTGAAGCAGGCCATCGAGAAGCTCATCTCCACCGAGTTCCATGGCCTGCCAGTGGAGGAGGACCGCCGCATCCTGGGCTTCGTCACCGCCAAGGAGCTCCTCAGGGCGATCGACCGCCCGGATGCCAAGATCACCGAGATCATCAAGACCGGGACCATTACGCTGTCGCCGGGCATGGACATCGATGACGCCTCCCGCGTGCTGTTCCGCTACGGCCTACGCAACGCCCCCGTGCTGGACGAGGACGGATATGTGGTGGGCATGTTGAGCAACATCGACATCATACGGTCGCACATCGAGAAGGCGACGCCCAACAAGATCAACATGCTGAAGACCTTCCTGGAGAAGAAGCACGGGGTCAACATCACGGTGAAGAGGCGCATAGTCCCCATCGAGGAGCTGAGGCCCACGCAGCACGAGGTCTTCGCCGACGAGCTCCGGGGGCGGCAATATGAGATCAAGCGCGGTCTGGTGGAGCCCCTCATAGTCATCCAGAAGAACACCCACTACCTCCTGGTGGACGGCCACCATCGCGTGCTGGCCGCCCGCAACATGGGGGTGAGGCAGTTCCAGGCGTTCGTCCTCGAGCCCGACCGGGAGATAGAGCTGGGGATGGAGCGGACCGCGGAGGAGATGGGAGTGAGGTCGCTGGACGACATCAAGATCATCGAGGCGCAGCACCACCCCCTGGTCAAGGTGGCCACCAGGCTGCTGAAGGACGATGAGAGCTACGCTGGCCGCCACATGCGGTGACGCTCGCCGTAATGTAATATACTCTAGTATAATAGAAATATAAAGAGGGGAGGCGAAGCCTCCCTCTCAGTGTTTCTTCCTCTTCTTCTTGCCGGCGCGGACCCCTTCCAGCAGAAGCCTCTGCTCGGCCGCGGCCACGTGCCTGATGGTGCTCAGCACGGTGTCGGGGTTCAGGGAGATGGAGTCGATGCCCTCCCGGACCAGGAACTCGGCGAACTCAGGGTACACTGAAGGACCCTGGCCGCAGATCGACACCGGCACGCCCTTCTTGTGGGCCGACCTGATGAGGTGGGAGATCGCCCTCTTGATGGCCTCGTTCCTCTCATCGAAGTACCCCATCTTGCCCAGCACGTCGGAGTCGCGGTCGGCCCCCATGGTGAGCTGGGTGAGGTCGTTCGAACCGATGGAGAAGCCATCGCAGCGCTCGGCGAACTCCTCCGCCATGAAGATGATGACCGGCACCTCGGCCATGAGGTACAGCTTGAAGTCGTTGCCGCGGTACAGCCCCACCTCGTTCATCATGGCCTCGATCCTGTCCAGCTCCTCCAGGGTGCGGACGAAGGGCAGCATGACCCATATGTTCCTCAGCCCCATCTCCTCCCGGGCCTTCTTGACCGCGCGCAGCTCGCACATGAAGGCCTCGCGGTACGATTCGGAAACGTAGCGGGAACAACCCCTCCACCCGATCATGGGGTTGGACTCCTTCGGCTCGTACTTGCTCCCGCCCTTCATGTCGTGGTACTCGTTGGTCTTGAAGTCGGACGTCCTGAGCACTACTGGGCGAGGGTAGAACGCCTTGCCCACCATGGCGATGCCGTTGGCGAGGTTGTCGATCAGCTCCTGGGAGCGTCCCTGCTCGATGAGGGCGCAGGGGTGCTCCTGGATGTAGGAGGTGAAGAGGAACTCGATGCGCATCAGCCCTACGCCCTGCACGGGAAGCTGGGCGATCTCCTCGGCCTTCTGCGGGACCCCGACGTTCACCATGATCTTGGTGGCCGTGACGGGGACCGAGGCCACCGCCACCGGGGCGGGGGCCGACGCCTCCTTCTTCTCCTCCACTCCCTCGTACACCACGCCCATCTGGCCGTGCACCGTCACCTTCATGCCGTCCTTCAGCACCTTGGTGGCATCGCTGGCGCCCACTATGCAGGGTATGCCGAGCTCGCGGGCCACGATGGCGGCGTGGCAGGTCATCCCGCCCTCGTCGGTGACGATGGCGGCGGCGCGGGTCATGGCCGGGACCATGTCCGGTGTGGTCATCTGGGTGACCATGACGTCGCCTTCCTTGACCTCGTCCAGGCTCATGTCCTCGCTGAAGATCTTGACGGTCCCTCCGGCGATGCCGGGACTGGCCCCCAGCCCCTTCACCAGGATGGTGCGCTGGGAGGCAAGCTCCTCCTTGGCCTCGTCCGGCTTGCAGCTGTGCGCCTTCTTCTCGCCGTTGGACAGGGTGGTGATGGGCCTGGCCTGCACCACGTAGATCTCGCCCTTCTCGATGCACCATTCGATGTCCATCGGCTTGTTGTAGTGCATCTCGATCTGGTTGCCGATCTCGGCCAGATCGAAGATCTGGTCGTTGGTGATCTTCTGCTCCTTGGCCGTCTCGGCGGGCACGTCCATGCGTATACACTCGCCCGACTCGCCCCTGACCAGCATCCAGTTCTGGGTGGAGATCCGCTTGTTGAGGATCTTGCGGTGGAACTTGTCCACGCAGTACGTGTCCGGGGTGACCTTTCCCCCCACCAGCGCCTCTCCCAGACCGTAACCGGCCTCGATGATGATGTGCGGCAGCTCGGAGTTGGGATCGATGGTGAACATGATGCCCGAGCGGTCGGACGAGATCATCCTCTGCACGACCACGGCCAGCTTGACAACGGAGTGGTCGAAGCCCTTCTGCACGCGGTAGGCGATGGCCCTGGGGGTGAACAATGAGGACCAGCACTTCTTCACGCTCTCCAGCAGCGACTGGGGGTTACTGACGTTGAGGTAGGTGTCCTGCTGACCGGCGAACGAGGCGGTGGGCAGGTCCTCCGCCGTGGCCGAGGAGCGCACCGCCACCAGGGGATAGCTTCCCTTTCCCAGTTGCTTATACTCGGCGATGATCTGCTCCTCCAGGTCCTCTGGGATCTTGCCTATCTCGAAAGCGCGGCGGATGTTGGCCGAGGCCTCCTGCACCTTCGAGTCGGATGACACGTCGAGGTTCTCCATGACCGTGGCCAGAAGGTCTCCCAGACCATTGCTCTCCAGGAAGTAGTCGTAGGATTCCGTGGTCAGCACGAACCCGGGCGGGACCTCGAAACCGGCCGCGGTCAGCTCGCCGAGGTTGGCCGCCTTACCCCCCGCGATCGGAATATCGTTCACGCCTAGGTCCTTGATGTTCATGATTTTGCTCATTTTCAATCCCCGGAACGTCTCCGTGTTAGGGTAACATGGAGCACTTCTTGGATAAAGTTGTTGTAAATATATCTTCGCGAGATACAACATGCCAGATAGAATGAGTAAACGCCAGGTGCCGTCCCCGCGGCCATCCAGCACGAACAGGGGCGATCCCCATGACCAAGTGATCTCGGACCCTCCGCTTTCTTCGAATCCCTTGTATCAAATCCGCTATCCGTAGAAATCATATCCTGAATTCGCAGGATGGTGCGTCCAAAAAAGAGGTTTATAAGATAGGGTTAAATATACTCAATAATACACGGAGCCAAAGCGAGGGTTTGATTTGACAACTCAGGAGATTAGATGGCACGGCAGAGGTGGGCAGGGAGTGGTCACCGCGAACGAGATCCTTGCCGGAGCCGCTCTTCGGGAGGGCAAATACATGAAGGCCTTCCCGGAGTTCGGACCGGAGCGCATGGGGGCTCCCATCCGCGCGTTCGCCCGGGTGTCCGACGAGCCCATCAAGGTCCACAGCCAAGTGTACTTCCCGGATTTTGTGATAGTCCTTGACCCGACGCTCATCGGCAACGTCAACGTCCTTGACG
This sequence comes from Methanomassiliicoccales archaeon RumEn M1, assembly GCA_001421185.1. Classification (GTDB taxonomy): domain Archaea; phylum Thermoplasmatota; class Thermoplasmata; order Methanomassiliicoccales; family Methanomassiliicoccaceae; genus DTU008. Next base: position 32,293 of record LJKK01000027.1, on the reverse strand, counting down.
GCATGAAGCCCGACGGGGCCCTGGTGGCCAACTATGCCGAGGGGACCAAGCACCTCAAGGAGCTCTTGGGACGGACTTGAACGTGCGCGCCGTCAACGCCACCCAGATCGCCCTCGAGACGATAGGCCGGCCGATGGCCAACACCGCCATGCTCGGCGCCCTGGTCCGCATCTCCAACGTCGTCAAGCTGGAGAGCGTGATGGAGGAGCTCCGGTCCAAGCTCGGGGCCAAGCTGCCCGAGAAGGTCGTGGAGAAGAACGTGCTGAGCGTCCAGCGCGCATACGATGAGGTGGACTGATGACCGCCGAAGATGTCATAATGAAGCCCGGCACCGCCAGGCAGTATCACACTGGCTCCTGGAGGTCCAGGAGGCCCGAGGTCGATAAGGACAAGTGCATCAACTGCCTGTTCTGCTGGATGTTCTGTCCCGACAACTCCATCCTCGTGGAGGGGGGCGAGATGAAAGGGATAAGGTATACGCACTGCAAGGGATGCGGGATCTGCGTCCGCCAGTGCCCCAAGGATGCCATCACCATGGTCGAGGAGGGAGAGCAGTGAAGCGTCTGGCCATGAACGGGGACCAGGCGGTCGCGCTGTCGTGGAAGCAGATCGACCCTGATGTCGTCTCATCCTATCCAATCACTCCTCAAACCATCATCGTGGAGACGTTCGCCGAGTACGTGCCAATGGCGAGGTGGGTACCGAGTACGTCTGCAGCGAGTCCGAGCACTCCTCCATGAGCATGTGCATCGGCGCCTCCGCTGCCGGCGCCAGGGCAGCCACCGCCACTGCGTCCGCTGGACTGGCATACATGTGGGAGATGCTGTACATCGCGGCCTCCATGCGCCTTCCGGTGGTCATGACCGTCGCCAACAGGGCGCTGTCCGGTCCGATCAACATCCACTGCGACCACTCCGACGCGATGGGGGCCAGGGACAGCGGTTGGATCCAGATCTACGCCGAGAACGTGCAGGAGGCGTACGACAACTCCATCATGTCCTTCCGCATCGCCGAGGACGCGGGCGTCAAGCTACCCGTCATGAACTGTCTGGACGGCTTCATAGTGACCCATGCGATCGAGTCCATGGAGCCGCTGGATGACGAGGTCGTCAAGAAGTTCGTGGGCGATTTCAAGCCTCTGCACCCCCTCCTGGACGTCAAGAACCCCCACTCCTTCGGGCCGTTCGACATGCCCGAGTACTACTACGAGCACAAGTACAACCAGCAGATGGCCATGAAGAAGGCGCTGGAAGTGGTCAGGCAGGTCTCGGAGGAATACGCCAAGATCTCCGGCCGAAAGTACGATCTGCTGGAGTGCTACCGCTGCGAGGACGCCGACTACGTCGCCATCTCCATCGGCTCCACCGCCGGGACGATGAAGCAGGTGGTCGACGACCTGCGCGCCGAGGGCCACAAGGTCGGCTCGGTCAAGGTGCGCCTGTTCCGCCCCTTCCCCTTCCAGGACATCGCCAAGGTGCTGGACGGACGGAAGGGAGTGGCGGTCCTGGACCGCGCCCTGTCGTTCGGAGCGGCCGGCCCGCTGTTCGCCGATGTGCGCACCGCCATGTTCGACAACGGCAGCCGCTCGCCCGCCGTCAACTACATCTACGGACTTGGAGGCCGGGACGTGGGCGTGGAGGACCTCAAGAGGGTCTTCCTCGACCTGGAGAACGGTACTGCCGAGACCGTCAACTACCTGGGGGTGAAGCTTTGATCTCAATAAAGGAGATGTCAGAAAGGCCGGTCAGACTGACCGAGGGACACCGGCTGTGCGCCGGGTGCGCCGAACCCATCGTGGCCAAGCAGGTCCTGCTGGCCACCGACAAGCCCGTCGTGGTGGCCAACGCCACCGGTTGCTTCGAGGTCTCCACCTCCGGCTTCCCGCAGTCGGCCTGGGAGGTCCCGTGGATCCATACCGCTTTCGCGACCACCGCCGCCACCGTCTCCGGCGTGGAGTCGGCCTACGTCGCTCTCAAGCGGAAGGGCCGGGTCAGCGAGGACATCCGATTCGTGGCCTTCGGAGGCGACGGCGCGACCTACGATATCGGGCTCCAGGCGCTCTCGGGCGCCATCGAGCGGGGCCACCGCTTCATGTACGTCTGCCTGAACAACGAGGCCTACATGAACACCGGCATCCAGCGGTCCGGCGCTACCCAGAGGGGAGCGTCCACCACCACCTGCCCGTCGGGCACCTGCATCCCGGGAAAGAAGGAGCTGCCCAAGGACCTCACCAAGATCATCGCCGCCCACAAGCTGCCCTATGCGGCGCAGGCGTCCCCCCACAACTGGAAGGACCTGATCGCCAAGGCGGCCAAGGGGTTCGAGGCCAATGGACCTTCGTTCCTGAACATCATCACCCCCTGTCCCCGCGGATGGAGGTACGAGAGCGCCGACACCATCACCATGGCCAAGCTGGCCGTCGAGACCGGCATGTGGCCCCTCTACGAGTACGAGAACGGCAAGTGGTCGCTGACCGGGGAGACCAAGCGCATCGCCGAGGGCAAGATGGAGAGGCGGCCCCTGAGCGACTGGCTGAAGGCCCAGGGCCGGTTCAAGCACCTGCTCGACCCCGAGTGGAAGGACGTCGTGGACGACATCCAGAACAGCCTCGATGCCAGCTGGGACGAGCTGCTCCGGCTGACCAAGCTGTAAACCCCTTCCCAATCCTCACTTTTTTATCGCCCACTGAGCGGTCCGCTTCCAGGAACGCATCGGACGCCATCCTCCATGTCACCCCTTAATATGCCATAGGTCGATATGGGAAACGGCGTTAACATGGCATACGAGCACCCACGATGCGATCACTGCGGCGATGTCGGCTGCAAGGCCGGCGCCCCGGGCAAGTTCAAGTTCTGTCCCACCAACGTGTCGGGGCATGGCAAGGAGGAGATCGTCAAGCGCTACAGCGATCCCGAGCTTCAGAAGATGATGACGGTGGCGGCCAAGGTGGAGAAGGGAACGCTCCAGGACGTCGATGGCGTCCGCACCCCCATCAGGCCGAGGATCTCGGAGATCATGGCGTTCGCCGACGAGATGGGCTGGAAGCGCATCGGCGTGGCGTTCTGCCTGGCGGCGAGGGACGAGGCGATCCGACTGGTCAAGGTGCTGGAGGCCCGGGAGTTCGAGGTCTGCTCCATCATATGCCGCGGCTTCGGCATGACCAAGGGCGATCTGGGGATCGCCGAGGAGGACTGCCTCAAGTCGCCTAGCGAGACGGTGTGCAATCCCGTCTATCAGGCCGAGCTGCTCAACGAGGCCGGCACCGACATGAACATCGTGGTGGGGCTGTGCGTCGGCCACGACATGCTGTTCAACAAGCATTCCAATGCTTACGTTACCACGCTCATGGTCAAGGACCGCATGACTGCCAACAACACCGTCGGCCCGCTGTACTCCAACTTCTTCTCCGAGATATTGAAGAAGAAGTAGGTAGGGCCGGACGACGGGGTCGGAGCGCCTGATGGAACGGGACCGTCCGTTCCATCTCATTCGGCGGAGCGGCAGCTCCGAGGCTGCTCTGTAGAAATCACCCCTCTTGAGCGAGCGTGCCCGCTCGCTTGGCGTTGTGCGCGACAGCGCGCAAGGCCAGTTCGATATACTGGCCACGCTCGCTGCGAGCGCGAACGACCGACGATAGACGCTTGAGCATCGAGTTGACCGTCTCGACCAGAGCGCGGCGACGATAGCGCGCCTCGTCGAACACCCTGAGCTGGCGACGCCGCAGCAGCCCGTGCTGCTGCACCGCGTGCGCCTGCACTCGGCGCACCGGTATGTGCGCCTCCGCCCCGAGCTCAATGACGATGAATCGACGATTCTTCTCCGAGTCGTAGCCCTTGTCGGCCACGACCGTCCCTATCGCGGCGCCGTGCTCGACCGCCTTCTGCAGCGCCGGCCGCAGATGCTGGACGTCCGGCCCAGGACCCAGCGTCGTCAGCATCGAAAGTATCATCATCGTTCTCTCATCAATGACGAGCGTGAGCTTGATGTGCTGCCGCACTGCTCTAAGCTCCGTTCCTTCCGAACCGCGGCGCAGCGACATCGTCCTGATGTAATAGTACGAAGCGCTTCCAGACTGCATGCCGGTCGAGTCGATGATGGCGTCGACTCGATCGTCGATCACGCTCGAGGCGAGCGTGAGCAGCAGTCCGTCCAGCACGTGCGTCTCGAGACGCAGCGAGAACTTGTGTAGCGTGGTGAAGTGTGGTATCTTCGTTAGACGAAGATGGCGCAGCAGCGGCGTCATCAGCTCAAGAAGATCGACCAGGTCGCGATATGACCTGGCCATGAGCTGACGAAGAACAACGAGGACGAGCAGCTGGTGCTGCGTGTACGTGCGCTTCGAGCGAGCGCACGAGTACAATGGCAGGCCTAGTCGGCCTGCCCCCTTCGCTATTTGATCGACCGCACGCATTATACCATTGTTTCTCAATGCAACATCCGTCGGCATGAGACCATTCCGTCCCAGAGGCCAGTCGTTCTCGTGCATGAGCGTCGGCTGACCTCTGACGAGGTCATTTCATGCCGACGTTAAATCACTCTTTTGACGTCAGCCATGATGAATTCTACAAAGCCTCCGAGGCTATGGTTTCAATAGGCGCGCGCTCCAATGAATATCGGTGCTCCCTCGCTGCCGGCGCTGCCACGGCCTGCTCATCGGACCCCAGGACCTCCTGGGAGCGATGTTCCCGCTCCTGCTGCTGGTGGCCCTGTCGGCCGCCGCCTATGGCCTCATGTCGGGCGACATCACCCTCCTGATCATGGGCCTGGCCGCGGTCAGCCATGTCGTCCTGCTGCTGGGGACGTTCCTCGTCCTCTCCCGCACCGCCGGCGTGGCCATCAATCCGGCCGGCTATCATCCCGGCTGCTTCGAGGTCTCCATGCTGGAGCTGGAGTGCGCCGAGATCGGCCGATTGAGGGAGGAGGTGGAGAGGAAAAGAGGTCAGTACGATCTCCTGGCCGCCCGCCTGGCGGGTAGGGAGCCGCAACTGGCGTCGAAGTTCGGCCCTCGGCCTGGCAGGGGCCTTGAGCTGCAGGACGAGCTCAGGGCATTGAGCGAGGGCATCGAGAAGGCCGAGGAATACCATCGCCGCCTGGACATCGTGGATGTGGCGCTGGGCGAGGGCGATGCCCAGAGGGCGGCCAGACAGTACGAGGCGATGGGGCTGGCATCGTCCATCGTGGATGTGAAGAAGAGCTCGCCGCCCGAGGCGGGCGTAAGATTGGTCGCGAGAGGGCGAGAGCGCTAGTCCTCTAGCTGGGCCTCGTGCTCCAGCACTTCTTGCCAGAGCTTAAGGGTCTCCTGCGCCTCCTCCTCGTCCATCTTCTCGATGGCAAAACCGGCGTGCACGACCACCCATTCTCCGGGCGACGATTCCACCAGGGAGACGTTCACCTTGCGGACCACCCCGCCGAAGTCGACCTCGGCCTGATTGCCCTCCACGCTGATGACCTTACCGGGAACGGCTAGACACATGGTACCTCACGATGACATGATGCCGAGGATGGCCTCGGCCGGCTGCCCTCCGGCATCCTTGAGCGCCTTGATCGCACGCTCGCGATCGCAGCCCGTCTGGTCCATGACCAGCTGGATGTCCTCTTCAGGCACTGCCGGCTCCGCAGGCTCGGCCAGCTCGGATGCCTGGCGGTCCCTGATGACGGCCTCTCCGACCACCTGGAAGGTCTTCTGGCCCTGCATGTCCATGAGCGTGACCGCTGCTTCGGTTATCACGTACTCCTTGCTCTTGGTGCGGATGATGACCTCCTCCACTCCCTTGAGCTCCTCGGTGGTGATTCCCAGGCGTTTCATCGCCTGCTTCATCTGACGGGGATTCACCCCTCTCATGCCGGGCATCATGGTAACTGGTTTTGTGATGGCTGGGGAGTAGTTAAAGGTTTTCCGGGATGCTACTGAGGACTCGTCCCTATCTCCGCCTCCTCGCTGCCAGCGCCAGGAGCGCCACGGCCGATAGGCCGACGATGCCCACCAGGGGGAGCAGGTAGCTGCCCTCCCCCGGCGCGTCGTCCACCTCGTCAGTCGACCCCTTGGGGACGAACACCTGCAACGGCTCCGACCTCTCGCTCTCCTCTCCATCGATCACCGTCGACACCTGATAGGTGATGTTGACCCCCAGTGGAGGGGCCTCGTCGGTGAACGTTGTGCCGTTGACGACGAACCGCTCCTCGGCGCTGTTGTAGCTGCGGTACACGTGGAAGGCGAGCGTTTCGGTCAGGGTGCCGGCTATCATGCTGACGCTGTCCTCCCTCTCATCGGCGGGCAGGGGAAAGAACCCGTTCTCCTCCAGGATCGCCTGCCCTCCATCGGGATCGAGCAGGTAGCTGATCCAGGAGCCCGTGGCGCCGTCGGGCTCGCCGTCGGTGATCAGGTGGAACGTCCTGGACAGGGGGTAGGAGGACGAGAACACCGTCCCCTCGTCCGCTCTGAAGTGCCGACCGCCCTCGGTGGCGGATATGCCGATCACCATGTCCTCGCTCCCCGGCGGCAGCTGTCCGTGCAGGAGGAAGCCGATGCCTCCTTCCCGCCTCATCACCTCGGACGGCATGTCGGCCGCATCGTAATGCGACATGTTGGCGTACCCGTCGCCCTTCAGGACCATGCTGTTGATCAGGTTGTAGGCGTTCGTGCCCTTAACGGCCCCCAGTCGCTCCACTGGAACGTCGGGCCCTCCCACCTCCGACCAGGTGGTGATGTTGCCGTTGTATATGCCTCGGAGCTGCTCCATGCTCAGTCCCTCCACTCCTAGGTCGGGATTGACCAGGACCGACACGGCCTCCGCGCCCACCATGATGTCCACGGGCTGCAGCCCCTCCTCCCGGGCCTTGCTCCTCTCCTCGGCATTGATGGCCCGGGACGCCTGGGCGATGTCCGACCGCCCCTCGGTCCACTCCGTGAAGGCCAGGTCGTTGGTGCCGCCGGTCATCCTGATCTCGAACGACGGGTGCTGGGCCATGAACGCCTCGGCCACCGGCGTCATGGAGAGGTTGGAGGCGGTGCAGCCCGTCTGCACTATGATGTTGCTGGCAGGGGGCGGGGCCCAGGTGACGATCACGTCCCCGTTCTCAGCCCTGGCCATGGCTTCCGACGGCGCGGCGGGCCCGGCCGCCGCGGCCGACATCGTTCCCAGCAACAGCAGGGCGGCCATAAGGGCGGCCGCCATCCATTGCAACCCTTTCATTATCGTTGATAAGTTGAGCGGTTGGTATAAAAATAACCATCGGGCTAAAGGCGCGGCATTCGTTACCTCAAGTGGTCAACAAAAAGGAGCGAATGCCGCATGAAATACATTGGTCTGGACGTACATAAAGGCAACACCGTGGCCTGCGCGATCAGCGCAGGCGGCAAGGCCGTCATGAGCGCCAAAGTGCGAACGAACGACATCGGTCTCGGAGAACTGCACGCGAGAATGAACGGTTCGGAGTACGTGGTCATGATGGAATCAAGCACGTATTCGTACGTCGTCTATCGATTCTTCGAGCGTCTCGGGATCGAGGCGCACGTGGTTCACGCGCGCAGTCTCAGGATGATAACCGACTCGGACAAGAAGACCGATCGCACCGACGCCGAATGGATCGGCCGCTGTCTTCGGCTGTGGAAGAACAAGGAGATCGAGCTGGCGATGTCGTATGTTCCGACCGAGGCGGAGGCGGAGCTCAAGGACCTGTGCCGCTACAAGGAAGAATTGTCGAACAAGCTGGGCGACGAGGTTCGACGCATTCGTTCGCACATGCACCGGAACTGCGAGGAACTGCCATCGCAGTTCCATGACCTCTCGGCCAAGAGGTCGAGGGAGTTCATATCGACGACGTACTCGAACGATTACACTCTGCTCCAGAGAGTGAGCGGCTACGCCGCTCTGCTCAAGGAATCGGACAGCGTCGCCAAGGAGATCGAGCGGCGAGGGAACGAGGATAGGAACGTCGAGCTGCTCGAGTCGATACCGGGCATAGGACGGCAGACGGCCGTCCAGCTGATGTCGATGATAGTCGACATCTCACGCTTCGTGGATCCCGAGAAACTATGCGCGTACTTCGGCATGGCTCCTCGCGTTCGTGATTCGGGAGGAAAGGAGCATCACGGTCGGATGACGAAGAGCGGCGATCCGATGATGCGCTCCATCATGGAGCGCGTGACGCTCTCGCACATTCGATACTGTGATTCGACCATCACCGCCTATTTCCAACGGAAGAAGGGGGAGATGGGCGCCAAGAAAGCTCTCATGTCGGCCGCCAGGAAGATGCTGGCCATGATCCACGCGGTTCTCAAGCGAGGAACGCCGTTCACCGCCTGAGCTGTCTCCGACAGCTCTGCGCGTTCGATGAGAACGAGCTGACATGGGGACGAGGACCGAGGACGATGCCGTCGTTTCATTTTGCGGATGCTGCCGCCGGTAAAAATCACGGAGATGTCCGACCGTCCATGCCTGGAATGTTATTCTGCGGATCTTGCCGCCAAAATAAATTAGGTTGTTCCTGACATCTCGGCGACGCGCTCACGAACGAGCTTGCATAGCGCAAGCTATAAAGTGATGGCATCGAGATCGGGGGAATGCCGCGCTTTTAGCCAAAATAAATGAAAGGGCGCCCGCGAGGGCGGTTTAGAGCGAGCCGAGGTACTTGCCCACTTCCCAGTCCGTGACCATGGTCCGGTACTCGTCCCATTCCTGGCCCTTGATGTTCTGGTAGTGCTCGAAGATGTGCTCGCCGAGGGTGTTCTTCACCAGTTCGCTCCTGCTCATGATGGCCAGGGCATGGCCAAGGTTCTCCGGCAGCGACTTGATGCCGAAATCGGCCCTTTCCTCGGCGTTCATGTGATAGATGTCCTTCTCCACCGGCTCGGGGGGCATGATGCCCTTCTCGATGCCCTCGAGGCCCGCCGCCAGCATGATGGCGAACTGCAGGTACGGGTTCCCGGCCGGGTCGGGGTTGCGAAGCTCGATCCTGGCCCTGCCCCCTCGGCCGGCCGGCACGCGGATCAGCGCCGAGCGGTTGCGGTTGGCCCAGGACACGTAGCAGGGGGCCTCGTAGCCAGGCACCAGCCGCTTGTAGGAGTTGACATGGGAGTTGAGTATGGCGCTGCTCTCGTTGGCATACGCCAACAGCCCTCCCAGGTAATGCATGGCCGTCTTCGACAGCCCGTAGTCGCCATCGGGGTCGTCGAAGGCGTTCTTGCCATTGGAGAAGGCCAGGGACTGATGCACGTGCATCCCCGAGCCGGCCATGTTGTGTATGGGCTTGGGCATGAAGCTGGCCCACAGTCCGTGCCGCATGGCGATCGTCTTCACCGTCAGCTTGAAGGTCATGATGCGGTCGGCCATGGTGAGGGCGGGGCCATAGCGCATGTCCACCTCGTGCTGGCCGTGGCCCACCTCGTGGTGCGAGGCCTCGCAATCGAACCCCATCGCGTCCAGGTTGAGGACGATGTCCTTGCGGACCTCCTCGCCCCGGTCCAGGGCCATGAGGTCGAAGTATCCCTCGGTATCGGACGGTATGGCCGTAGGATTGCCGTTGGCATCCAGCTTGAACATGTAGAACTCGAACTCCGGTCCCACGTTGAAGGTGTAGCCCTTCTCGCGGGCCTTCTCTACCATCCGCTCCAGCACCAGTCTCGGGTCGCCCTTGAACCGGTTGCCCGAGTGGTCGAAGATCTGGCACAGCAGCCTGGCGGTCTTGATGTGCCCGTTGCACGTCCAGGGATAGATCTGGAAGGAGTCGAATATGGGCTGGGCCCGCATGTCCGACTCCTCGATGGTGGCGTAGCCAGGATGGAGGAGCCGTCGATGAACACTCCCTCGTCCAGGACCTTCTCCAAGTTGGAGACGGGGAACGAAACCGTCTTCACCGAACCCAGTATATCGGAGAACTGGACCTCGATGAACTTGACCTCCTGCTCCTTGACTGCGCGGAAGATATCTTCCTTAGAAACATGCTCCTGGACGGGCATGTCTGAGGCTATGATTGGCGTTGCTTAAGAGCATTGCTCTGTTAAAAATAGTAGAGTAATTTCGGCGCTCGGGCGTCCGGCCGTTCGATCGGCGGACGACCTGCCTTGACCTGGCATATGATTATTTAACTATAGTCTAAAATAATCTTAAATAAGCTCACCCCGTTGCCCGTCCGTACCGGTCTGGATTATCGGCTGATAGGTACGATGGTGGGTGAGATGCTGTTCAACGGCGACGATGATGCGAGGATCGCTAAGCACCTGGGGTCGAGGAAGGGTCAGGACCCCGTCATCACGATAGGGTCGGACCGCCCGGCCGCCCTGATGCGGACGGCCCTCACCTTCGCGCTCGGCCTGTTCATCGTTCTGCTCGTCTGGCAGCTCTTCGCCTGGGCCTACAACGACGTCCTGGACCGCGCCGTCCTGCGGTTCCCCGCGCCGCTGGAGACCTTCTCCATGCTGTGGGACTTCCTGTTCGAGGGCAGGACCCTCCTAGGATATTCCATCTACGATCACATCATGGCCAGCCTGGGCCGGTGGATGGTGGCCTTCGCCCTCGCCACGGTCGTCGGTCTGGGCATGGGCGCCGTTCTCGGCTACTCGACCGCACTGTTCCCCATAGGGATCGTTCCCGTGTCGGTGTTCCAGATGATACCCGGACTCGCCTGGCTGCCCATCGCCCTCCTGCTGTTCGGGCTGGGCAGCAACGCGGCGGTGTTCATCATCTTCGCCGTATCATCGGTGGTCATCACCATCGGCGTGGCCGGAGGCATCCGCCGGGTGCCGCCCGTGGTGGTCCGGGCGGCCAGGATGATGGGGGCCGACGACCTTACGCTGTTCCGCAAGGTCCTGTTGCCGTACGTCACGGTGGACATCATCAACGCCCTGAGGGTGGGCATGGGGAGCGCGTGGAGGGTGCTGATAGCGGCCGAGATGGTGGTCGGCACCGGCATCGGGCTAGGCTATGCTATCACCATGACCAAGGACCTCCTCAATTACGTCGGCTCGTTCGCCTGCATCGTCATCATTTGCATCATCGGGCTGTTGCTCGACAAGGTACTGTTCGCCGAGATCGAGAAGTACGCCCGCCATCGGCTGGGCATGGAGGAGGGATACTGATGGCCCTCGTCGAGGTGAGAGGGGTCACCAAGGCATACTACACAAGCCGCCGCAAGGACCAGGCGAGGATCGTGCTGGACGATATCTCCTTGAAGTTCGAGGACAACGAGTTCGTATGCCTCATCGGCCCCAGCGGATGCGGGAAGACGACCCTGCTCAATCTCTTGGCCGGCTTCGAACGTCCGACGGCCGGAGAGGTCCTCTACAAGGGGAAGAAGGTCACGTCGCCCTCGCCCGAGCGGGGCGTGGTGTTCCAGGAGTATAGCCTGTTCCCCTGGATGAGCGTGCTCGACAACGTGCGCTTCGCCCTCGGCTCCAAGGACCTGCCGGAGAAGGAGAAGGATGCCATCGCCCGAAAGGCGCTCACCATGGTGAACCTGGCCGACTCGGCCGACCAGCGGCCCAATCTGCTCTCGGGAGGGATGAAGCAGAGGGTGGCCGTGGCCCGCCTCCTGGCCATGGACCCCGACCTGTGGTTGATGGACGAGCCGTTCTCCAGCCTGGACGAGCAGACCCGGAAGAAGCTCGACAGCGACATACTGAACATATGGCGCGTCAAGCGGAGGACCATCATCTTCGTGACGCACAGCGTGGACGAGGCCCTTCATCTGGCCACCAGGATAATCCTGTTCTCCCAGTCCCCTGGTCAGGTGATCAGGGAATGGAGCATCCCGGCGACGATGTCCCGGGACCCCACGACGATGGAGATGATCACGCTTAGGAAGGAGATAACGGACGCCATGCCCGCCTGCGCGTGCGCTGACGTCCGTCCGATAGAGATACGGATGTGAGGATATGAGGAAGAACACCAAGTTGCTGGCCGTGGGGGCCGCGGTGATAGTGGTCGCCGCGGCGCTGGGAGCGGCCTATGTGCTGGGCGGCGAGGACGATTCGCTCAGCGTGGTCTACCTGAACAAGTCCAGCTACGAGGCGTTGATAGTGGCCGACAAGAAAGGCTACTTTGACGAGCTGGACTTCGATGTGATCAAGCATCTGGTCCCCGGCAGCGGACAGGACGCGGTCAACGCCATGATTGCCGGCTCGGCCGACATCGCGGCCACCGGCGAGGGCCCGGCCATCAATGCGCTGAACCAGTATGGCGATGAGATCGTGGTGCTGTGCAGCTACGACATCAGCACTGGCGCCCATGTCTGGGTCGCCCAGAGGTCCCTTATCGATGAGGAGAAGATCATCGTGGACGGAAAGAGCCCCCAGGAGATCGCCGATCAACTGAAGGGCTCCGGCTACACGGTAGGCGTCATCCAAGGCTCCTCGACCGAGGCCATGTTCAAGCGGTGGTGCGACAGTTTCAACGTGACATACAACACCACGGCCGGTTCCGACCTGCAGCTGAAGTACCTGACGGGCAACACCCTGGTCTCGACCTTCGCCTCCAAGGAGAAGGAGATCGATATCCTGGTCGGCAGCCAGCCATACCCGGCCACGGTCATGGAGTCCGCCAACGCGGTCAAGTTCGGCTCCTCCGAGGACATCGGGGTGTACAGCACCTGCGTCCTGGTCACCACCAAGGCCATGTATGAGAACAAGACTGAGCAGATGAAGGCCTTCGTGGGGGCCATCAAGAAGGCCACCGACTTCATGAACGAGAACCGGGACGAGGCGATCGAGATCTGCGCGTCCAGCATCGAGTGGTCCAAGGCCGCTCAGGCCGCGTCGTTTGCCGGCTCCACGCCCAAGGTCGCGTTCAACGATACGGTGGTCGACATCATGTACGGCGTCTCGGTGGGCAAGAAGTTCGACGACAAGGTGACCAGGGAGATGATCTCCGCGTCGTGCCCCCTGAAGGACTACATCGACGGACTGTACGCGTGAACCTAACGGGTCGATGATGACCGCCGGGCCGGCGGTCGGAGCCCATCTTCCCTTTTATTGAGATGCCTCGGGCGCCTACGCGCTCTCCTTAGACCCGCTCTCGAGGATGGCCCTGAGCCTCACGATGGCCCGCACCATGATGTCCTCCGCCCGCTCCGTGGACGGCGCCCGCCGGTGGCGAAGTGCCTCTTGCCTCCTCCCTTTCCGCCCTCGGGCGCAAGCGCCTCGTTCACCAGGGCGGAGCAGTCCACGTCCACGTCAGGGGAGCAGGCGATCACCAGCATGAACCTCTCGCCCGCCGAGCCAAGCACGCATGCTCCGTGCTCGGCGGTCAGCCGGGCGGCGGCGTCCAGCAGCGTCCTCTTGTCCATCGCCCCGAACAGGCCGGAGTATAGGTCGACGCCGCCCACGCGCGATGGTATGAGCTCGTTGAGCGCCTTCTCCTCGTACCCGCGCAGTTGCTGGGCCTGCATCTCCCTCTCCCTGAGGGCGTTGCCCAGCGCCCGCTCCAGGTCCTGAACCCTCGCCCCCAGGGCCTCGGCGGAGCGCAGCGCGGCGGACGACAGTTGAAGAGCGGTGAGCTTCGCCGCCCTCCCCACCTCGAACTCCACCTCGAAATCGGCGGCCGGGCGGGCGGAGGTGAACTTGGTCACCAGCAGCATGCCCAGCTCCCCTACGCTGGAGATGTGGACGCCCGCGCAGGCCGCCCGGTCGATGTCGCCGATGCTCACCACCCGGACCTCGTCCCCGTGGATCCGCTCCATCTTGATCCTTGCATCGGCCAGGGAGGGATCGTCCTTCGGCACGCTGCTGACCGTCACCGGCAGGTCGCCCTCGATGGCGTCGAGGGCCATCCTCTGCGCTTCCAGGACCATCTCCCAGTCCAGGGGCCCTTTCACCATCACGCTCTTCCTCTCCGGGCCGATGGCGATCTTGACCAGTTCCATCTCCGGGCACAGCTCATGAAGGCGGGAGAACAGCAGGTGCTCGCCGGTGTGCCCTTTCATGAGCTCGTATCGCCGGTCCCAGTCCACCTTGCCCTCGACCTCCTGCCCTGGTGCGAAGGAGTGGCCGGGGACCCGGTGCAGGACGGTGCCCGAGGATTGCTTCAGCTCCGTCACGGCGAGTCCGTTCAACGTCCCCCGGTCCGCTTCCTGCCCCCCTCCGCCGGGATAGAACGCGGTGCGGTCCAGCGCCACCCACTCGCCCTCCGTGGACACGACGGTGGCGGAGAACCCGCTGGCATATGGGTCGGAATGGTAGAGACGGACGGTCATGGCCCGGTTACAGGAATCCGCCCCATAAAACCTTTCCATGGGATGCCCTGGCCTCCGCATGACGATCTTCCCGCCGGGCATCCGACGCCTCCGGGCAACCCATATGTACGGGGCGTTACAACGTAATGTCAATGTCCTGCTGGAAATGGTTCAACAAGATGCTGGATGATGCCGGAGTGCAGGTCACCGAGGAGAACCGCGATCGCATCGACGCGGTCATCCAGGATTACATCGAGATGCGCTCGGCCCACGGGAGATGTTCGAGGATCCCTTCGGAGGCGAGCGGCCAGATCTCCGCCGACCGCACCCTGCGCGACGAGCTCATCGAACGACTGAGGAAGGCGGAGGGGCCGCGGCCCTAGGGCCTCGCCCAGAAGCATCGCCCAACGTAAGGTCCACTTCGATATGGTTTATTAACAGGCATGGCATCTAGACATATGTCTAGAAGGTCATAGAGGTGAGGTCTATGTTGGACGATCTTGATAAGCGCATCATCGAGGAGCTTTGCATATCCAGCCAAGGTTCGTATCGCCAGATAGCGAAGAGGCTGGGCGTCCACCCCACCACTCTCATACAGAGGATCAAGAACCTGGAGGAACAGGGCGTCATCCTGGGATACCGCGCCAATGTGGACTATCTCAAGCTGGGCTATGAGTTCATGGCCCTGGTCCACATCTACGTCGAGGGGGACGTGCTGGACGTCCAGGGCAAGATCAAGGCCATGGACAACGTGATCTGCATCTTCGACGTCACCGGCGAATGCGACTCCATCGCCTGGGTGGCGTGCAAGGACCGCGACGAGTTCTCCGACCTGATCAAGCGCATGCTCACCATCCACGGGGTCAAGAAGACCAACACCTACGTGGTCCTGAACCTTATAAAGGACCCGTATCAGTTCATACCCGAGCTGAACATCAGCGGCCCGGCCTGACCCAGTGCCCGTTTTCCGAGGCTGCTACGAGACCGAATGGTTTATCATAGCGACACTCGTTAGCACGCCGGAACCCTGAGCACAGGGAGGAAACGACACATGATGAGAACGCACACATGCGGAGAGCTGCGCCCTGACCATCTGGGACAGAAGGTCACTCTGGCAGGCTGGGTACGCTTCTCCCGCGACCATGGCGGAGTGCTGTTCCTCGACCTCGCGGACGCCTATGGCACCACCCAGGTGGTGTTCGATCCCGAGATCATGGAGGACCGCGCGGCCGTCGAGGGGTTGGAGAGCCTGTTCAAGACCTTCGGCCGGGAGTCTGTAATCTCGGTCCATGGTACCGTGCGAAATAGGGTGGAGGGAACAGAGGACGCGCGCAACCCCACCGGGCAGGTGGAGGTGTTCATCGAGAGCGCCGAGCTGCTGAACCGCTCTCGCCCGCTACCGTTCGAGGTGGCCGAGCAGAAGGGTTCGATGCTCCCCGGGGAGGACCTCAGGCTGCGCTACCGCTACCTCGACCTTCGCCGGACCGAGATGTCCAACAACCTCCGCTTCCGCCACCGCGTCATCGCCGCCGCTCGGCGGTACCTAGACGGCGCGGGCTTCGTCGAGGTGGAGACCCCCATGCTCACCAGGAGCACGCCCGAGGGCGCCAGGGACTTCATCGTCCCGTCCCGCATCACTCCCGGAAGCTTCTATGCGCTTCCCCAGTCGCCGCAGCTGTACAAGCAGATGCTGATGGTGGGCGGCATCGACCGCTACTATCAGGTGGCACGATGCTTCCGCGACGAGGACTCGCGCTCCGACCGTCAGCCGGAGTTCACCCAGCTGGACGTGGAGATGTCGTTCGTGGACGAGACCGACATCCAGGGCCTCATCGAGAAGGTGCTGTCGAGCGTGTGGAAGGAGATCTACGGCAAGGAGCTGCCCACGCCGTTCCCCCGCGTGACGTTCTACGACGCCATGCACCGCTACGGAACGGACGCCCCCGACATCCGGTACGGCCTGGAGCTGAACGATGTGACCGACATCGTGGAGCGCTCCAACTACGAGATCTTCCACCGGGTGCTGTCCAAGGGAGGCCGGGTGGTGTGCATGAACGTCAAGGCCGAGTACACCCACGCCACCTCGGCCGACGACACCATGGTGGGCCGAAACGAGGTCGACCGCCTCATCGAGTGGGCCAAGGGGCAGGGCATGGGCGGCCTGACCTGGATGCGCATGATCGGAGGAGAGCTCACCTCCAACATCGTCAAGTACTTCCCCGACGACGTGAGGGCCGGGCTGATCGAGCGGCTGGAGGCTAAGGAGGGAGACCTCCTGCTGTTCCTGGCCGGCTCCGAGATCGCCGCCCTGAAGGCGGGCGGGGAGCTTCGCCGCAAGCTCGCCAAGGACCTTCGCCTGCTGGAGGGCAAGGACCACCAGTTCGTATGGCTGGTGGGCTGTCCGCTGTTCCAGAGGGACCCGCTGACCGGCCAGCTGGAGACGTTCCACCACCCCTTCGTCCGTCCCGACGGATGCCTGGGGGAGGGCGGCGACGACACCTGCATGGGCGGCCGCTCCTACGACCTGGTGATGGACGGCAACGAGATCGGGAGCGGCTCCATGCGCTGCCACGATCCCGAGGTGCAAAGGCAGGTGTTCCGCCTGCTGGGCATGAGCGACGAGAAGATCGAGAGCGACTTCGGCTTCTTCCTGGAGGCGCTCTCCTACGGCGCCCCGCCCCATGGCGGCATCGCTCTGGGCGTGGACCGCATGGTGTCGATCATGCTGGGCACCGAGTCCATACGCGAGGTCATCGCGTTCCCCAAGAACAAGAAGTTCCAGGGGCTCATGGACCGCTCTCCGGCCCCGGTGGAGGAGTCAAAGCTGGCCGAGCTTCAGCTCCTGTCCCTGGCAGGGGACGAAGAGGAATAAACCCCTCAAACCCTTTTCTCCAGCTCTTTTCTTATCATGCCGGAGACCTCCTGGGAGGCATAGCGCCCCTGCGTCTCCTTCATGACCTGCCCTATGAGGAAGTTGGCCGCCCGGGGATTGGTGCGGTAGTCCTTCACCACCTCGGGATGCGAGTCCACCAGCCGGGCGACGATCTGCCCCAGGTCATCGGCGGTCGGAGCCGTCGAAGCGACCGGAGCGGCCTCGCGGCCCGCCAGCACGTCGATCCGCATCCTGGCCTCGGAATCGGTGATCGTCCCCGCGTGGACCTCCGCGATGATCGGGACGATGCTCTCCTCCAGCCGGTCCCCCAGGCGCTCCTGCAGCTCCTTCCAGTGCGATGCCAGCGGTCCGAGGGACCAGGTGGTGGCCGTCTCCCTGCCGAAGCGGGAGGCCAGCACCTCGAAGGTGTCGGCCAGCTTCCACGACGTCAGGACCATCTGCCGGGCCGAGGCCGCGGCCAGGCCGTGCTCCCGCTCCAGGCGGGAGGCTCGGGCCAGGGGGGTCTCGGGCAGATCCAGGTCGCTGGCCAGGGGCCCGATGACGAAGGTCCCCAGGTCCGGCTCGCCTATGTAGCCGTAGTCCTCCTCGAACTCCTTCTCCCGGGACGGCAGCGTGGTGCCCAGCTCCTCGTCGAAGCGCCTGGTCTCCCGCACGATCCTCTTGCCGGCGGCCAGCAGCTTGCTCTGCCTCTTGGCCTCGAACTTCAGCGCCCGCTCGATGTTCCTCAGTCCGTTGATGTTCTTGATCTCCACGCGCTCCTCGCCCACGGAGATGTTGCCGTCCGCCCTCACAGTGGTCTCGTCCTGGGGCGACAGGCCCACCAGGTGGCGGAGCTCCACGAGCAGGTCCGACAGGAACGCCCTGGCCTCCTCGGGGGACGTGAGGTCGGGGGCGGTGACGATCTCCACCAAGGGGACGCCCGAGCGGTTGTAGTCCACCAGGGCGACCTCCTCCCCGGCGCGGCCGGCGCGCTTGATGCGGCCCGGGTCCTCCTCGATGTGGGCCTCCCAGATGCCTATCTTGCGGTCGCCCAGCATGAAGTGGCCGTTCCGCCCCATCGGTGTCTCGTACTGAGTGATCTGATAGTTCTTGGCCAGGTCCGGATAGAAGTACGTCTTGCGGGAGAACCACACCTTCTCGGGGATGGTGCAGTTCAGGAACTTGGCGATGGCCACGCCCATCTCCAGGGCCCGGCGGTTCAGCGTGGGCCTGGCACCGGGGAACCCCAGGCAGATGGGGCACACCGACGAGTTGACCTCGTCGCCCGTGGTGGAGCAGGAGCAGAACAGCTTGGTCCTGGTGGGCAGCTGGATATGGATCTCCAGACCTATCTTCACGTCCTTCCCTCCGGTCGTCGGTACTGGAACACGTTCTCCCAGCGCTCGGCCAGGGAGAGCAGGCGCCCCTCCTTCCAGTGGGGGGCCACCAGCTGCATGCCGGCCGGCATCCCTTCGATGTAGGCGCACGGCAGCGAGATGTGCGGCAGGCCCGCCAGGTTGGGTGGCACGGTCAGCGTGTCGGCGAGATACTCCTCCAGGGCCGACATGCCCTCGATCTCGTCGAACCGCGGCGCCACGAATGGCATCGTGGGCGTCAGCACGGCGTCCGCCTCTCGGAACCGCTCCTCGTACTGGCGGATCACCAGGCGCCTCACCTGGAGCGCCTTGATGTAGTAGCGGTCGCGGAGGCCCACCATGCGGCAGAAGGTTCCCAGCAGTATCCGCCGCTTGGTCTCCGCGCCCAGGTCCCGGGACCGGACGTTCGAGAACATCTCGTTGAACCCCAGGTCGGTGTCCTCCACGATGTCCCCGTACCGCATGCCGCAGTAGCGGGCCATGTTGGTGGACGCCTCGGCGGTGGCCAGGATGTAGTAGGCGGACAGGGCGAACCGGAGGGAGGGCATCGAGACCCTCTGCACCTCGACCCCCATCCCCTCCAGCCTGTCGATCGCTCCCTCGAAGGCCTCCCTCATGTCGTCGGACAGGTCGGCCAGTACCTCCTCTGGAACCGCTACAGAGCCGATCTCGCCGCTCATGTCGAGCGGGGGGATGCCCCTGGCTGGTGGGGTCGAGGGGGTCCGGCCCGCTGATCACCGGGAGATAGCGCCGTATGGGGGCCGACGAGGCGCACAGCAGGCCGACCTTGTCCAAGGAGGTGCCGTAGTCGATGAGCCCCCATCGCGAGACCCTGCCGTAGGTCGGCGTCAGGCCGACCACGCCGCAGAAGCTGGCCGGACAGGAGATGGAGCCGCCGGTCGAGACGCCCACCGCCAGGTGGCCGTCCAGCAGACTGGCGGCCGCCGCCGCTCCCCCCCGAGCCTTCCCCCGCAGCAGCGCTCTGGATCGAAGGGGTTGCGGGGTACGCCGATGGCCGAGTTGGCGCTGAACGAGCCGAACCCGAACTCGTCCATGTTGGTCTTCCCGATCAGCAGCCCGCCCGCCTTTCGAAGCCTGTCGATGGCGGTGGCGTCGAACGGGGGGGCGATACCCTTCCAGTATGCGGCTTCCCGACCGCGTCTGGAAGTCGATGGAGCACAGATTGTCCTTGGCGGAGAAGTGGAAGGCATGGTCGCCCTCGTAGGCGATGGGGTCCTCCAGCCTCTCGGCGAATATATGATGCGCCTCGTCCGCCCGCCGGACGGCCGCCGCCAGCTCCGCTCCCTTCATCTCAGCCGGGGCCCCTTACCCATCCGTCCGCGGTGCGCATCTCCCGCCTCAGCCGGGCCGGGTCCGGGTAGGCGAGCACCTCGTCGTCCCTGAGCCGGTCGTCCACTGGCACCGGGGTCAGATCGAAGTCCTCGGTGACGGGGGCCTCGTCGAGGACCTCGAACGTGGAGAGGATGTCCTCCAGATCGACAGCGTACTTGCTAACCTCCTCGTCGGTGAGGTCGAGCCTCGCCACCCTGGCGACCTTGCGGACCGTTTCCTCGTCCATGGAGCACCTCTGAAAATCGCCCGTTTATTATAAGCTGGCTATTTAGTGCTTTTTGCCTACCTCCATCGTCCTCTAGGTCGTCTGTTCACCGGGCCGGTGAGAAAAGCTTTTTGTAATCCACCGGGTTACATTGCCCGAGGTGCTCAGATGGAGGAAGCTGAGAAGCTATTGAAGCAGGCATATCAGGCGCTGGCCGACGGAGACTATAGCAAGGCACTGTCCAGGTTCGAGAAGGCCACCAAGGTGGACCCCACCAATCCCGAGGGATGGTACGGCAAGGCCGAGGCGGGCGTGCTCGTTCCCAAGGTGAAGACCGAGGACATTCTCGAAGCTTACCGGAAAGCGGCCGAGCTGGATCCCAAGAACCCTATGTACCACAGCTCCATTGGTTCGTTCTGCGTCGAGGCGGGGCTGTTCAACGACGCCGAGGCCGCCTACAAGAAGGCCGCCGAACTGGACCCTGAGAATGCTCCCTACTACTACTCGGAGTTCGGGGTGGAGTACTTCCGCCGCGCCCCGGTGGTCATGGAAGCGTACATGGACGACAAGGGCGAGGAGATGGTCATGAAGAAGTCCCTCAAGTACCTGCTTCTGGCCATCGGTCTGGACGAGGAAGGCGCCCTAGAGCTGCTGCAGCGCAAGTAGGCTTACAGCAGGCCCAGCATCTCCAGCCCCTCGATCACACCTTCAGCGTGCTCCTTCCGGCTGACATGGCTGGCCGCCGCCTTGGCGGCGGCGGAGGCGTTCCCCACCGCCACCGAGAAGCCGCACTGGCGGAACATGCTCACGTCGTTGTCTGAATCGCCGAAGGCGGCGATCTCCTCGGTGTCGATGCCGAGGAGCTCGGCCATCTTTTCACGCCCAATCCCTTCCCGTCCCCGGCGTTCATGATATGAATGGCAAAGCCGGTGCGCTCGATGGTCAGCTCCCAGCCGTCCAGCAGTTCCTTGATGCGCTCCATGTCGGCCCACCGTTCGACCGCGACCTCGGTGCGCCGCCACCGGCTGGTGAACAGCTCCTGCACGTCCATGTTGGCCTTGAGCAGCTCCAGCGCCTTTCGGGGCAACGTGATGTCGAACAGCTCCACGACCTCGGTCCCGTGGCACACGATCCCCCCGTTCTCGGCCACCACCGGCCCGTCCAGGCCCATGTAGGTCTTGAGGCCGTAGGCGATCGGAAGAACGTTCCCGGAGATAGGCAGACGGTGGTGCCGCGCTCCTGCACCCGGCGGAGGGCCTCCACGCCGCGGGTGCTGAGGACCTTGCGCTCATCGGTCAGAGTGCCGTCGATGTCCACCGCTATCGCCTTGATCGCCATGCTGCGGCGATAGTGATGCAGGAGGATATACCACTTCCCGGGCGGAAGGCATCACCGACGCTCTTTCTCCAGCCGTCCCCATCACGCCGTCGTCCACGGGCCATGGTGTCGCGCGGTTCGAGGCTCGGTCGATGCCTCGGCGTCCATCCGAGCAGCGAAGCGCTCGTTCTGACCGCATGCGGCCATGGACCAGGGCGCGTTCGGAGAGGGCCGCCCCATGCATCGGCAATGATATTTATTATATACGCATATATTAATTACTCCCTCTTGGTGGGATCGGAGGAATAGGCCGTTTGACACTCCAATTCTGCTGCTGGTGGCGCGCAATGGTTAAATCTAGCCAGGTTCCACAGCAATGGGGGGAGAGATCGCATGTCGGTCCGGGCGAGAGCACTCGCCGAACCGATCCCGGGCGTCATGGAGCCGACGGTCATGATCAGAACTGAGGAGAGGGATAGGACGGGTTCGACCGGTAATGGGATCAAGGTCCTTCTGGTCGAAGACAACCCCGGGGACGTGGGACTGATGAGAGCGAACCTGGAGGACTCGCATTACCATGGGGTGATGATGCTGCACGCCGACCGCCTGCAGAAGGCGGTGGACATGGTCATGACCCATCATCCAGACGTCATCCTCCTCGACCTGGGGCTGCCCGACTCCTCCGGGCTGGACACCCTGGACGGGATGGTCAAGGCGGCCGGCCCCATCCCCATCGTCGTGCTCACCGGCTATTCCGACGAGAACCTGGGCATGGAAGCGGTCAGCAGGGGAGCGCAGGACTACCTCGTCAAGGGGGAGGTGGACAGCGCCTCCCTGGGGCGGTCGCTGCGATACTCCATACACAGACGTAGAGCGCTGGAAGAGCTCCGGGAGAGCAACCAGCGGTATCACAGCCTGTTCAACGACAACCACGCGGCCATGATCATGATCGACCCGGTCAACGGCAGCATAGTCGACGTGAACGAGGCGGCGGTGGACTTCTACGGCTATCCGCGGGAAATGCTCACCACGTTGAACATAGTCGACCTGGTATCGCTGGAGTCCAGCGAGGTGTTCGAGATGCTGGGCAAGGCGGCCTCCAAGGACCAGCAGCACATCTTCCTCAAGAGCCGCCTGTCCGACGGCACCGTTCGGGAGGTCGAGGTGTTCAGCGGCCCCATCAACATCCGGGGCCGCGTCATCCTGTACGCGATCGTCCATGACATCACCGAGCGCAAGAGGGCCGAGGAGGCGAGGGAACGCCTCACCATGGAGCTGGCCCAGCAGCACGACCTGCTGCAGACGGTCATTGACAATTCTCCCTTCGGCATCATGGTGCTCACCGGCCCCGAGCTGGTGGTGAAGCTGTCCAACAACGCGGCGGTGGACATGATGAAGGCCGACGCCTCGGCGATAGTGGGACGCTCGATATCGGAGGCGCCGGTCATGCGAAGGGGCGGGCACGCCCACATCCAAGAGCTGGTGGACAAGGCCAGGCAGAGCGGCGAGCCAGTGATCGTTAAGGAGCTGAACGTCTCCGAGATGGTGGGCGGAGAGCCGACCTTCTGGCAGGCGGCGGTGATACCCCTGCCGGACCCGTTCGGCGACCAGGACGTCCTGGTCATGTTCCAGAACATGACCGACCAGGTGCTGGGGAAGCGCCAGATAGAGGAGCTGGCCAACCGCGCCGATTCGGAGCGCCGGCGGCTGCGAACGATCCTGGACAACCTTCCGGTGGGGGTCATCGTGGCCGACTGGAAGGGGAACGTCCAGGAGCGCAACGACATCATGGACGTCATATGGGGCGGGAGGACCACCCACAGCAGGGCCATGGGCGAGCGGGGCGGCTACAAGGGGTGGTGGGCCGACACCGGAATGACCGTGCGCGCGGAGGAATGGCCGCTGGCGAGGGCGATGAAGACCGGCGAATCGGTGGTGGGCGAGGTGATAGACATCCAGAGGCTTGACGGCACCCGGGGGACCATCATCTCGTCGGCCTCCCCCATCCGCGATGCTGACGGAAAGACCATCGGCGGGGTCGAGGTGGTCCAGGACATCACCCGGCAGAGGAAGCTGGAGCATGATGCCATAGAGGCCAAGGAGCAGGCCGAGCTGTACATCGACCTGCTGTCGCATGACATCAGCAACATGAACGCCGCCATACGCGGCTACCTGGAGCTGGCGCTGGAGAAGATGGACATCGAGGAGAAGAACAAGCAGTACTTCACCAAGCCGATCGACATCATAGAGACGAGCAACCGCCTCATCGAGAACGTCCGAAAGATCCAGCAGGTGGAGGGCCACGATGCCAAGCACGGAATGATCGATCTCGGATGGCTGCTGGAGGATGTACGCTCGGAGGCGGAGTCCTATCCCGGCCGCGAGGTGAAGATCAACTACAAGACGACCATCAAGAAGTTCGTCATTGCCAGCGAGCTGCTGAGGGACGTGTTCGAAAACATCATCACCAACGCCATAAAGCACTCCACCGGGCCGGTGGAGATCTCGATCTCGCTGACCAAGATGTTCGAGAACGGATGGGAGTACTACAAGGTGGCGATCGAGGACGACGGCCCCGGCATACCGGACGAGGTGAAGACCAGGTTGTTCCAGCGCAAGCAGAGGGGGCGGTCGAAGACGGCCGGCACCGGCCTGGGGCTGTTCCTGGTGAAGAAGCTGGTGGAGGACTTCAACGGGCGGGTGTGGGTGGAGGACCGCGTGCCAGGGGACCACACCCAGGGGGCCAATTTCGTGGTGATGCTGCCCGCCGTCACCGCCGACGGCCGGGGACAGGTCAACCTCTGAACGGCCGGTTCACGCGCCCGCGCGAATGTCGCCCAGGGTGCTGACCCGCTCGGCGAAGGCGTTGTGCTTGTGGATCGACTCCTCGCTCTCGCTGCGCGCGGTGACGAGCGTCTCGTCCGGCAGGTCGGGGTAGCGCTCCAGCACCTTGGCCAATATGGTGCGCACCACATCCTCCACGAACTTCGGTTCGAGGTGGGCCTGGAGCACCACCTTGGCCTCGTCGCTCCTCTTCAGCACCTCGTAGGTGGGGCTGCTGAACGAGGCCTCCACGATCTCGATGAGGTCGTTGGCCTCCACGTCCCAGCTCTCCGGGACCTCCACGAGGACGGAGGAGATGTTGCGCTGGTTGTGGGATATCATCGGCAGGCTCTCCTCCATGGTGACGTTGGTGCCGTACTGCTCCCGCACGGTCTCCATGGCGCAGGGGCAGGCGGTCATCCCTATGACCTCGACGCCGATCATCTTCTTCAGCACGTCGGCGTTGCGACTGACCGCCTGGGCCATGATCTTGAACGATTCCAGGTTGGGCTTCCCGCTGGGGCCGGGGCGCTGCATGAAATAGTCGGCGGTGACGCGCACCTCGGCATAGGTGGAATACTCATGCTTCTCCCTCAGGGAGCGGCACAGTCCGGCGGCGAACACCTCGATGCCGGGGAGTCCCGATCGCAGGCTCTTCTCCACCTCCTCGTTGATGGCCTCGAGGTTGCGTGACAAGTGAGAGCCCTTCTGGGTGGACGGGAGGTCCACATAGACATCTATGGTGCAGAAGAGCGTGTTCGCGGTCTCGCCCCGGACCACCCTTACCGGTTTCTTTACGCCCGTCACTCCGACCCGGGTCAACATGAAACCCTTGGTGAGGCGACGATTCTGAACGTCAGTTGAGGCCTGTGTGTCCATCACCTTAATCGCGGCCAGCCAAATCATCCTCCTGAATAAACTTATTGTAGCTACTCCGGCAGTATGTATAGTTCACTCAATCTCGATCAGCTCATACTTCCTGGAGCCCAGGCCCAGCTCTTCCGCATATCTCAGCTGCGCGGTCCAGTCGACGTCCACCAAGGCCGTGAACTTGTCCTCTCCCGGAGCGTGGTGATGTTTCAGCCCCGTCCCCTCCAGTCCCCTGGCGCCGTTCACCAGGTCGGCCGCGGCCTGGTCAATGGCCACCGGGTCCAGCGATGCCAGGATGCCGATGTCCGGCACCACGGGCAGGTCGGACCAGCCAGGGCAGTCACAGTGGGGCGTCACGTCCACCACGAAGGTCACGTACCCCATCTTGCCCTTCTTGTCCTTCAGGATGCCATAGCAGTACTCGACGATCTTCTCCTGGATGTCGATGAGGCTCTGGGGGTCCTGGGGCCCTATGGCGTCGCTCGGACAGGCCACCCAACATTCGCCGCATCCGATGCATTTGTCCGTGTGTATGCTCGCCTTCCCGTCCACCTCGATGGCCGACTGGGGGCAGGAGGCGGCGCAGGACCCGCAGCCGGTGCAGATGTCCTGGTCGACGGTGGGATGGGCCAGCTTATGCATCTCCAGCTTGCCGGCCCGGGAGCCAAAGCCCATGCCCAGGTTCTTGAGCGCTCCGCCGAACCCGGTCATCATGTGCCCCTTGAAGTGGGACACCACCAGGATGGAGGAGGCCTGGTGCGCGGCCGTCCCGAACTTCACCGTACGGCAGTGCTTCAGGCCCACCTCGACCTCCACCTCGTCCTTGCCGAGAAGACCGTCGGCGATGATGGCCGGCGCGTCGATGACCGGATAGGTGTACCCGTGCCGCACGGCCGCGTTGAGGTGGTCCACCGCATTGCTCCTGCCTCCCTTGTAGAGGGTGTTGGAGTCGGTGAGGAACGGTCTGCCGCCCCCCTGCCGCACCATGTCCACCACCGCGCCCACGAACTGGGGCCTCAGGAAGCTGGTGCTGCCCGGCTCGCCGAAGTGCGTCTTGACGGCCACCAGGTCCCCTTCCGAGAAGGTGGAGCCCAGCCGGGCCTTTTCGAAGAGGCGACGGACCTTTGACGGGACGTTCTGGGACGGGCCATCCGCTCTTAGGCCAGCAAAGTAGACCTTGGACATGATATCGTCCACATATGACGTCGACGGCTGATGAAGGTTGCTGGTCCACAGCTCCAGCGCCGCGATACTCATATATATCTCGACCAAAATCGAGCGGCTAATGATTTGCGGAGCGGACGAGGCCGGTCGAGGCCCCGTGATCGGCCCTCTGGTCGTCGCGGCGGTCATGGTCGAGGACGACCTCCCCCTCCGAGAGCTCGGGGTCCGGGACTCCAAGCTCCTCTCCCCTGCCCGGAGAGAAAGCCTCTTCGACCGCATCATGGCCATGGCCAGGGTCGAGACGTCGGTGGCCACGCCGGAGGAGATCGATGCCCGGGGGGGAAGGCTCGCTGAACGAGCTGGAGGTGCAGCACTTCGCGGCCGTCATCGACCGGCTCGCTCCCCACAAGGTCTTCGTGGACGCCGCCGACGTGGTGGCCGAGAGGTTCGGACGGGACATCTGCTCCCTGCTGCGCTGCCGGCCAGAGATGGTCAGTTGCCATCGCGCCGATGCCGCCTATCCCGTGGTGTCGGCCGCATCCATAGTGGCCAAGGTGGTGCGGGACCGGGCGGTCCGTTCCATCTCCGAGGAGCTGGGCGAGGACGTCGGGTCCGGCTATCCCACCGACCCGGTCACCAAGGCCTTCCTGGAGCGATGGACCCGTGACCACGGGGACCTGCCGCCCCACACCCGCCGCTCCTGGGCCACCGCCCGGAAGATGCAATCCATGTGCAAGATAACGAAGCTGGACAATTGGACGGAGATACCATGACTGTTGAAACCCTCCTGCGCGAGCTCATCGAGAAATTCAATGCCAAGGCCGAAAAAGACGAAGACCTACGTTCCGAGCTGGAGGGTATGAACAAGAAGGTCCTGGTGGACCTGGGCAGCGAGGTGTACAGCTTCCACCTCCACGACTCCAAGGCCCATGACTTCAAGGAGGGTGGGCTGGAGAACCCCGATCTGACCCTCTCGTCCGACCCGGAGACCATCCAGGGGATCATCGAGGGAAAGATCAAGCCCATGAAGGCCTTCGCCCTGAGAAAGGTGCGGGTGAAGGGCGACCTCAACGACGTGCTCCGGTTGAGAAAGCTCTTCTGATCGTACCTGCCGGAGCTCCATCGTTCCACCAACGCGGTGGATCTCAGTGCATCCTCTTTCTCAGCAGATAGGTCTCGACCAACTTCCTCTGGGCGTTCTGCAGCGTCTCGTACAGCGTGGACTGGCTGATGCCCAGCCTCTTGGCCAGCTCTCTTCCCGTGATGCCGCGGGGATAATCGAAATAGCCCATCTCCAGCGCCTTGTTCAGGACGCTCTCCTGCCGCCTGGTCAGGAGGTTGAAGTCGTTGATATGGCGCTTCTTGCTCAAGCTCACCTTGGCGCCGGCCGCCTTGAGGTCATCGACCAGCTCCCGAAGGTCCTTCTCGTCGGTGGCCAGTAGCCGCCATTCCATCACGCCCTCCTTCAGCGTCCTCGCCCATATGACGTAGATGTTGGTCCTCTGGAGGGCCTTCCCCATCATCCACCTGTTGATGGTGATGTTGCCCATGAGGGCATCCTCGCTCTCCTCGGAGATCACCAGCTCCTTGGTGTCAGGATGGCGGGCGATCTCCCGCAGCACCTCCTCCTTGGTCGTTCCATCCATGCGGAACTGCACCAGGCTGCTGATGGTCCCGTTCTCGCCCATGGCGCTCTCCACGATGCGTATGGGGACCCCGAGCTTCTTCGAGATGTCGATGGCCCAGCTCTCCAGGGGCTTTACCTGGATGGTTGCTTCCAGCACGTCAATGCACCTGTGAATGCATACGGGGCTTGAGATTCGATTTATCCTTTGAAAACCTGTTGGTCGGCCGTGCGGTCGATAATGGAAAGATGGAAAGAGGTTTGGTGGGCCTAGGCCCTTGGGGGAACGGGACCTCAGGCACTGCTGGCAGCCTTGCCGGCCGCGATCCAGGCGTCGACCTTGTCACGGTTGGCGTCGATCCACTTCTGGGCCGCATCCTTCTCGTTCATGCCCTCCGAGAATATGTCGAGCATCACGGACTGGCAATCTTCCTGGGTCCAGTTGAACGCGCTGACGATGGCATATGCTCCGGGGTTGTCCTCGGCGAAGCCGGCGCGAACGAGGGTCTCCACGCGCTCTTCCGCGCCGTAGCTGCCCTCGGGGTCGTCCAGGTACACCATGTCCCACTCTTCGAACGCCCAGTGGGGGGACCACAGGGTCACCGCTATCCACTCCTCGTTGGCATATGCTGTCTTCAGAGAGGCCAGCATGCCGGCGCTGCTGCTGGTCTGTACATCGTATCCCTCGAGCGCGTAGTCCTCGATGGCCCTCTCGGTGGCCATGACGACGCCGGCGCCCGGCTCGATTCCGACTATGCGGCGGTCGAACTGGTCAGCGTAATCGTTGAGGTCGGCAATGGTGGTCACACCTTCGTCATAGACGTACTTGGGCACGGCCATGCCGATCTTGACGCCTTCCAGGTTCACGTTAGCCACCTCTAGGTCGTCGCCGTATTGCTCCCAATAGCTGGCGTGAGTGATCGGCATCCAGGCGGAGGTGGTGAAGTCCAGGCTGCCCCTGGACAGCCCCTGGTAGAGGGGACCAGCGTCAACGGCCACCATCTCCACATCATACCCTGCTTCCTCCAGGACGAGGGTGAGGACATTGGTGCTTGCGATCTCACCATCCCAGGTAACGTATCCGAACTGCAGTTCTTCATCCCCACCGCTGCCGGCGAGGCCGATGGCGGCGATAGCGGCGACCACAACTACGATCGCCACCACCGCGGCCAATATCTTCTTGTTCATTTCCATATCCATACCTCTGGTATGTTCCGGCTCGACCGGTCTGGCCGTCCGTTCATATCGAGGTCGGTCCCCTCCGATGTTCTGCGATATCCTGTCCAGGATGATCGCCAGGATCACTATGGCTAGCCCTGCCTCGAATCCCATGGCGACGTCGATGCGCTGGATGGAGACCAGGACGTTGTACCCGAGCCCCCTGGCACCGATCATCGATGCGATGACGACCATGGACAGCGACAGCATGACGCACTGATTGATGCCGGCCCGTATGCTGGGCAGGGCCACTGGCAGCTGTACGTTCATCAGCTTCTGGAGCTTCGAGCTGCCGAAGGAATCGGCCACCTCGTTCAGCTCCACCGGCACCTGCCTGATGCCCAAGTTGGTCAGGCGCACCACCGGGGGAAGGGCGAACACGACGGTGGCGATCATGCCCGGTACGTTCCCCAGGCCGAAGAAGATCACCACCGGGATCAGGTACACGAAGGACGGCATGGTCTGCATGAAGTCCAGGAACACCTTGACCACCGCCTCCACCCTGGCATTGCGCGAGGACATGATGCCCAAGGGTACGCCTATGAGGATGGCGGCGCCCGCCGCCACCAGCACCAGCGAGAGAGTGAGCATGGACAGGTCCCAGAGCCCCATATTGTCGATCAGGAGCAGCCCCAAGGCCACCCCTACGGTCAGCAATATCTTTCTCGTCAGGACCAGGGTGAGGGCCGACACCAGCAGGATGAACGGAAGGACGGGCAGCGCCTCCAGGATCGAGCCTACCAGGTCCAGGACCCATCCCAGAAGGTCCGAGGCGGCATCCAGCAGGAAACCCAGGTTGATGGCGATCCAGTCGACCAACGCCTCCACCCATTCACCCAACGGGATCCGGGGCGTCATGCGGCCACCTCCTCGGAGATCGTCACTTCGTCCGGTCGCACTTTGTCCATGACCGAGCCAGGGTTGATGACGCCCATCAGCATGCCGTCGTCATTGAGCACCGGGATGGGGTAGTCGGTCTCCACCATGATGGCGATCAGCTCCTCCACCTTGGTGTCCGGCCTCACGGTCCGAATGGAGGTGTTCACCGCCGCGGCGAGGGGCTTCGACGTCTCGATGACCTTCAACAGCTCCTCCGCCTTGACGAGGCCAGTGAAGCGCCTGTCCTTGTCCACAACGAACGCCACGGCCTGATCGGAGTCGTCAAGCACCTTCAGCGCGGTTCGCGGCCCCGTCTTCAGGGAGATGACGACCTCGGGCCTCTTCATCAGGCTCTCGCAGGTCATCACCTTGGAACGGTCGATGCCGTTCAGGAAGCTGGCCACGTACTCGTTGGACGGGTTGCTCAGGATCTCTTCGGGCGTGCCGACCTGCACCAACTCCCCATCCTTCATGATGGCGATGCGGTCCCCCAGCCTCAGCGCTTCATCCAGGTCATGAGTGACGAACACGATGGTCTTCTTCAGCTTGTCGTGCAGGTCGATGAGCTCGTCCTGCATGCTCCTGCGTATGAGGGGGTCCAGCGCGCTGAACGCCTCATCCATGAGGAGGATCACCGGGTCGGTCGCCAGAGCCCGGGCCAGGCCCACCCTCTGTTTCATCCCTCCGCTCAATGCGGAAGGGTAGACCGACTCGTAGCCCTTCAGACCCACCAGCTCGATCATGCTCTGGGCCTTGGCACGCCTGGTCTCCGCCGGCGTTCCCCGGACCTCCAGTCCGTACGCGACGTTGTCAAGGATGGTCCGGTGGGGCAACAGGCCGAAGTTCTGGAACACCATGCCCATCTGTGTCCGCCGGAAGTTGCGTAGCCCCTTGTCGTCCAGGTCCCGGATCTCCGTTCCGTTTATGACGATGCTTCCCCTGGTGGGCTCGACCAGCCGGTTGAGGCACCTCATGAGGGTCGACTTCCCCGAGCCGGAAAGCCCCATCACCACGAAGATCTCGCCCTCGTAGACGTCGAGGTCGATGTCCTTCAGGCCGACCACTGAGCCGGTCCGTTCGAGGACCTCGCCCTTGCTCGCACCGTCCTCCAGCAGCCTGATGGCCGCATCGGGCTTCGGTCCGAAGACCTTGGTGAGGCCCTTGATCGATATGATCTTCCTGGTCGGCCCCTCTGGGCCGTCATCGTCCGATGCGATGGGAAGGATGTTCGTCATTTCATCAGGTTTCCCTGCATAGGATGATATCTGGACCTCTCGGACCCACATATGCAATGGCAGGAAGAGATCGTCCAGGTGTTTGGACAGGCCGCTCTCGAGGCGAGAGAGCATGTCCTTTACTGTATCGTAATATGACATGTTCCTGTTCTCCCTTGGTCTTCGGACGCGCCGTCAGGAACAGCATGACGGTTGTTCGGCGTCCCTAGCGTTCGTTCAAAATCAGCCGAACGCAATCGAATCCAATCGGGATATCATTTAAGGTATTTTTCCCGAAAC
This sequence comes from Methanomassiliicoccales archaeon RumEn M1, assembly GCA_001421185.1. Taxonomy (GTDB): domain Archaea; phylum Thermoplasmatota; class Thermoplasmata; order Methanomassiliicoccales; family Methanomassiliicoccaceae; genus DTU008. Next base: position 912 of record LJKK01000027.1, on the reverse strand, counting down.
TTTTTTTAAAAAATGACCCTTCTATAAATGCTGGCTACACTTCCTCGACCCACTTGGCCCGCGCGCGTACGAGGAATATCCGTCATAGCATCGTTGACCTCCCGATGGCGATCGCCGACCTTGGGCGCCGACCGCCCCCAGGGAATGGGCGTACGATAGCTTTATTAGGGAAAGCGCATTAGTGGTGCTTACATAGCGGGGTGGGGTAGCCAGGACATCCCGTCGGGCTCATAACCCGGAGACCGGTCGTTCAAATCGACCCCCCGCTACTCCTTTATTCTTCAAGCAAAAAGTTAATCATCGCCATCGTTGCTCTAACATCCAATGGTTGTCGAGGCCCTCCTGGAGATCATCGAGATCACGGCATGGGTAATCGCCGGGTTCGGGCTCATCATCATTATTCTGGCAAGCTTGGATGCCTTCATCCGCCTGGCCCACTTATTCCTCCTGCGTCATCCTGACCACCAGCACGAGCGGATGGACCTCGTCGTCATCCGCGGGAAGCTGACCACCCGCATCATCTTCGGCCTGGACTTCCTCATCGCCAGCGACATAGTGCTGAGCGTGCTGGTCCCCAACCTGGAGGAGATCGTCCGACTGGGTGGAACGGTCCTCATCCGGGTCGTCCTGACCTTCCTGATCAGCAAGGAGACGCAGGAGCTGGAGAAGAGGCAGGAATGGGAGAGGGAGCACAAGCATATAGGCGAACGCGTGAAATAATATAAGCAACAAGCGAGCTTGCAGGCCGATGCGTTCTAGGGTGGAAGTGCTCATCATAGGCGGCGGGGCCACTGGCACCGGCATAGCGCGGGACCTTGCCATGAGGGGCGCGGAGGTCATGCTGGTCGAGGCGGGCGACTTCGCCGCCGGCGCCACCGGGGCCAACCACGGCATGCTCCACAGCGGGGCCAG